>JBMSGX010000059.1:0-11098 GCA_049416285.1 Crocinitomicaceae bacterium
GGGCTCTTCTGCATCTTTCCATTTCCCGCTATCATAAAAGACCAAATCAAATTCATCCGGAGCATCTGTTGCTTGGATCTTTAGCTGGATCAGTTTTTCTCCTTCTCCTTCAAAGGCATGCTTTAGAGAGTTTGTTACGAGTTCTGTAATGATCAGTGCTAAAGGAACAATGGATTTCGCTCCGACACTTTTCACTCCGATATGTACATCGGTCATCACCTCTTCTCCATGAATACTAGAACGAATCAGATCATTCAACAATGAATCAAAATAATCGTGCAGCTCAATTTCTGATAAATTTTCACGCTCATACATCTTTTGATGAATCAGTGACATTGTCATGATTCTATTGATCGCATCCTGAAAATTAGACTTTGCTTCTTCTGAATCGAGTTTAGATGCTTGGATTCTCAACAGACTTGTAATTACCTGCAAATTGTTTTTAACGCGGTGGTGAATCTCCTGCAGCAAAAGCGTTTTCTCCTGATTCTGCAATTCAGCATTGCGCTTTTCCGCCATCAATTCGGAATTCGACGTTCTGTACTTCCCCTCTGCGTATGCCATCGTCTTAAAAAACTGGTGCACAATATACCCCATGATCAAAACACTGATCGCAACCTCACCTCCCATGGACAAAGACTGCCCAAGGCTCAACTCTTTAAAGATCAAAATATTGCTACTGAAAGAAGTGGAGAAATACGCCGCTGTAGACAGAATCGTTAAGATCAAAAAGGTGTTCCCCCATTTTCTTCCTAAAGTGAAATAAGCGTAAAAGGAAATATTCAACATCCAAAGTGGCTCTATGTAATGAAGTGCTCCCTTCAGCATAAATACGGATGACACCACCAATCCAAATCCAAAAATGGACAGAAACAACGCAACACCTCTGTATTTTAGGGTCTTTTTAAGGTAGATCAATCCACCAACTGCCATCAAGCAGCCAATTCCGTAGTGAAAAACAAATCGAGGTTCAAAAACAATGAATAAGGCCGACATAATGAACAGTCCAACAACCAAACTTAGATTGATATTCCAAGTGAGTTTGAACCGCGCATTTTCGTAGTAATCTTCGAATTCTGTTTCCGGCGCTGTTAGCATAAAAGGCAAATATATGGTTTCTTGCAAATGCCATCATACACAATGGCTTACAATTATCCGCTGTTAAAAAACGTTAAGTATCCGTTGACACTGAGACGATTCATTTAAATTAGACTTCTTTTCAACGAACATGCGAAGAATCCGGGTTTCTGTTATATTAACACTTCTGATCAGCTCATTGTTGGCTTTGCTTGTGGTACAGGCATTCCAAACGGCGCAGCTCTACGATAAGAAGACTTCGCAATTCAAGGAAAAATTCGGATTGACACTGGAACAGATAGCATTGAAGCATGAGCGCGGCGAGGAAATGCGACGCTACATGCATACGATCGACAAAGACTTCAGTGGCAAATACAAGGACATTTTGAAAGAAGAATTTCAGGAGCTCATGTCAACTGATGAATCGATTTCTATTCGCGATACAACGATCTACGAGGACGGCGAACCTGCGAATTACCTTATCATTCAAGGACGCGCATACGATTCGATATCCGGTTTAACTGCTGAGCAGCGGGTATTAGCTCGTGATGTACGCCATTTACGAGACCTCTTTTCCAAACCGGAAACACTTATGGATAAAGACAGTATGAAGATGGCGATCCAACTGGATCAACGTGTCATACATGAGATCTTCAAAAAAGCACGGTTCGTAAATGAGTTAATGCTGGAAACTTTCAGAACCAACGTTTATGAAGAACCGTCAGAACGATTGGACATTCATTTCCTAGATACCGTGATCAAAACGGAATTAAAAGGAAAACGCCTTCCAGGTGAATTCTCCTTCATGATAACAGATGTCTACAATACGCCAATTGAGTTTAAACACAAGCCGGAGAATTACACGATGAAACTTGATACAGTAGGCTCGCACAAAGCCTTGCTATTTCCAGGAAATTCATTGGACGAGGACCTATACCTGCACATGAAGTTCAATAAACAAGGATCCTTTGTCCTGAAAGAAATGGGGTCAGCTTTACTCGTGAACTTTATACTCGTTCTGATCATTGTAGTGGCACTGGTGATCATGTTTAAAACCATCCTTACACAAAAGAAACTTTCGGAGATCAAAAACAACTTCATCTCAAACATGACGCACGAATTCAAGACACCTATTTCAACAATTTCACTTGCTTGTCAGGCTGTGGCAGATGGAGATGTCGTGAAGAGCGATCCTGAGAGCACGAAGACCTTTATGAAGATGATCGAGGATGAAAATAAACGCCTCGAAGTACTTGTTGAAAGAATCCTGCAAAGTGCGGTTATCGACCGCGGTGAACTGAAGATCAAAGAGGAACTGCTTGACTTGAATGGTATGCTTACGGAGATCGTCAACAACGCAAAATTCAGAGTGAGCAATGTTGGAGGAGAGATCAATTTAGAACTGCCAAATGAGGCCATTGCCGTGGCTGGTGATAAAGTGCATATTACGAATGTACTGTCCAACCTGGTTGATAACGCTATTAAGTACAGCGATGGGAAGCCTGAAGTTTCTATTTCGTTGTTGTCATCAGACAGTGAGATCAAAATTGCTGTTACCGATAAAGGAATTGGAATAAAGAAAGAACACATCCACAAAATATTTGACAACCTGTATCGTATACCAACCGGAAATGTTCACAACGTGAAAGGGTTTGGACTCGGATTAAGTTATGTCAAAGCGATCGTAGAATTACACGGATGGAACATACATGTGAAAAGTAAATTTGGTGAAGGTTCTACATTTACCATCATAATCAATAAAAAAGCATGAGCAGAAAAGTAAAGATCTTATTGGCTGAAGACGATCCGAACCTAGGATCTATCTTACGTACATTTTTGACTTCCAAAGGGTTCGAGGTAAGCCTTGCTCAAAACGGTAAAACTGCTTTCGAAAAGTTCAATCGTGAGCAATTCGATTTCTGTGTCTTCGATGTAATGATGCCTGAAATGGATGGTTTTACATTGGCTGAACAGATCCGTAAACTGGATAAAAAAGTCCCTATCCTCTTCTTAACGGCTAAATCAATGAAGGATGACGTTCTTCAAGGGTTTACCATGGGAGCAGATGATTATGTAACGAAGCCCTTCGAAATGTCGGAGTTACTCGCCAGGATCAATGCGATCCTACGTCGATCAGATGTAAATACGGAAGAAGAAAAGCAGGACTTTGAGATCGGGGCATTTCAATACGATCCGGAGACGCGTTTATTACGTGTTGATGGCGATGAGAAAAAATTGACAACTAAAGAAAATCAACTGCTTCATCTTTTGGTGAAAAACAGAAATGATATTCTCGACAGAAGAATTGCCCTTGAAGCAATCTGGGGTGAAGACAACTACTTCAACGGACGAAGTATGGATGTGTACATCGCAAAGCTCAGAAAACATTTGAAAGAAGACGAGCGAATTGAGATCCTGAATATCCACGGACAGGGCTTCAAGCTATTGGTGCATGAATAGACCCCGATCCGTTTAGTTTTCATAATTTAGGCCGATATTTCCCGTTAACACAGGAAGCGGCTATGCAAAAGAAATTCATATCGAATTTAGTACTCATGGTTCTCTTGAACCTGCTGATCAAACCGATCTCGATATTCGGAATTGATGCGGCTGTACAGAACCGCGTGGGAGCTGAAGAGTACGGTGTCTATTTTTCGCTGTTGAATTTCTCTTTCTTGTTCAATATACTATTGGATTTCGGGATCAACAATTTCACTACCAAGAGTGTTGCACAGTACCCCAATGCAGCGATCAAATATTTTGGTAAAGTGTTCACTTTTCGACTTTTGCTTTTTGTCGTTTATGCTGCCGTTTCATATACCATTGCCTTTTTATTGAATTGGGGGACACGTGAACTCTTTCTATTGAGTTTTCTTGTCCTTAATCAATTCCTCGTAGCGCTTATCGCTTACGTTCGAAGTCATCTAGGAGGAATGATGCTTTTCAAAACAGAGGCAATAGTAGGTGTTCTCGACAGAGCATTATTGATCATCTTTTGTGGTATGCTACTTTACGGACCTATGAGTGCCGAACCGTTTCGCATTGAGTGGTTTATTTGGCTCCAGACGCTTTGTTACGGACTTACGCTCATCATAGGCTTGATCATTTTGTTGTCGAGAATTGGCATGCCCAAGTTTAGATACAAGCCGGTATTCTCTTATGCGATCATTCGTCAAAGCTTTCCTTATGCATTACTCATTTTGTTGATGATGATCTATACCAGAACGGATTCTGTGATGATAGAACGAATACATATCAACGGTAAAAGCGAAGCCGGATTTTACGCACAGGGATTCAGACTAATCAGCGCCCTGTTCCTCTTCGCGATGCTTTTTTCTAACCTACTGTTTCCAATGTTCTCTCAACTTTTGAAAAAGGGTGAAAACGTCGCTGACCTTTTAAATATGTCTGCTCGATTGCTAATTGGCGGAGCGATCGGGTTGTCGATCGTTACCTTGTTCAATAGCGATCATATTCTGGGTCTGATCTACACGAACAACATTGAAGAAAGCAGTCTTCCCTTCATTCTATTGATGTTTAGTTTTATCGGAATGGCTTCAAGTATAGTTTACGGAACATTGTTAACCGCAAAAGGCGATATGAAGTTTCTAAATTATGCTGCCGCCATCGGTATCGTCATCAACATCTCACTTAACGCTTATCTGATCCCTAACTTTGGTGCATTGGGAGCTGCCATTGCAACGGTAATCACTCAGTGTACTGTTTCACTTGCCCAATTCATTTATTCGGTTCAGTTCTTAAAGCTGGATATCTTTAATCTGCGTTCTGTCATCCTAATCGCGTACACCGGAACATCGGCTGTACTGTTCTATTATTTCCGCATGGATAGCATCCTTACAACGTTTCTCATTTTCGCGATCGTTCCGGTTCTGATGATCCTTTTTGGACTTGTGGATGTGCGTCAGCTAAAGTCATTACTAAAACGCACAGAATAATTCTGCTCAATCATAATAATTCATGATTTTCAGAGTTATTATGAATCATTAAGAAAACCTTAACTTCGCGCTACAAAATTCAAAAGGATGAGTGACTCACTTCAAGAACTCGATGCAGAAAGAGATAATCTGCTATTATTTATCTGGAAGAATAGAAAAACGGTCATTTTGATCACGGCGATCACAGCTGTTATTGCAGTTGTAGTCTCCTTGCTAATGACTCCGTTATTCCGATCGACTGCCATCGTATTCCCGGCAGCAACAAGTACTGTATCCTTCTCTGAGCAACGAAATGCCAAAGCATCTTCAATGGACTTTGGAGAAGAGGAGCAGGCGGAACAGTTGATCCAGATCTTGCAGTCATCACGCATTCGAAATCGTATTGTACAGAAGTTCGATCTAATGAAACACTATGAGATCGCCGCGGATGATGCCAATAAGAACTATAAATTAGGTAAGGCATATAACAACCACATCACGTTTACAAGAACACGCTACGGATCGATCGAGATCAGTGTGCTTGACAGGGATAAAGAGCTTGCCGCGAACATCGCCAACAAGATCGTTCAGCTTATCGATACCGTGAAAAACGAAATGGTTCAGGAAAGAACAATTCCTGCCTTCCAGATCTCTCAGCGTAAAAAGGACCTATTACAACAAGATATCAATATGATCCTTTTTGAGCTTGACAGCTTATCTAAACTGGGGGTTGTTTCTATCGAAGGGCGTGCGAACCTATTCCAAGCTTACAACGAATCTAAGAATGGAGCTGACCGCGCATTCTTCAAAGACAAAATTGATGTGAATCAAAAATACGGTGCTCGCTTCGATGGGTTGGAGGAGCTGCGTGATGAAAAGCTTACAAAGGTTGCAAAATTCGAGGATGCTTATGATCAGGCTGAATCAGATGCTAACACATTATTCAACCACAAATTCGTAGTCGAGCCAGCTGTAGTTGCTGATAAAAAAGATAAGCCGAAAAGAATGATCATTGTTTTAATGGCCATGATCGGTGGCTTCGTATTCAGCATCTTCGCATTACTTATCAGAGCGCGTATTAAAGAGCTTAGACAAAAAGCCTAGTGCAATTCATTCGTGAAAATAGTACAGTCCTATTAGCTGGAATTCTGTACGCTGCTTTAAGCGGTTACCTGATCTGGCAGGATATGTCCTACCTGACATTCGCGTCATTCGGAATGATCGCCGTTTACCTGGCAGTTTACCATGTAGAATATGCATATCTCGGACTGGCCTTCTTAACGCCTTTATCTGTGAACATCGAGGAATACACGGACAGCTTTGGACTGTTTATTCCTACCGAACCATTACTTTTTGGACTGATGCTTCTATTCTTTATGAAGCAACTCAACAGTGGCAACATTGTCGATAAGGCCATCTGGAAGAATCCAATTGTCCTAGCTGCCTGTTTCTATTTATTTTGGACATTCGTGACCAGCATCACCAGCTCTAACCCTGTTGCATCTTTCAAATTCCTGTTGGCCAAGTTGTGGTTCATTATTCCATTGCTTTTCTTAGGTCCGGCAGTAATGAAAAAGCGACTGAATATTCAACTCTTTCTATGGCTAATGAGTATAGCAATGGTGATTGCAATCCTTTACACGTTGACCATTCACGCGAGCTATGGATTTGGAGAGAAAGAGGGGCACTGGGTGATGTGGCCGTTCTTCAAAGACCACACCATTTACGGTTCCGCTGTAGCATTGATCATTCCCGTGCTCTTTTCTATTTACTTCTCAAAGAAGCATAACCCACTAATACAGGTTACACTCATCGGAATGATGGTAATTACTTTAGTCGGACTGTATTTCTCGTATACCAGAGCGGCTTGGTTAAGTGTGATCGCCGCACTAATGGTATTAGCAGCGATAAAGCTTAAGATTCATTTCAAGTATCTCGCTGCAGTAGGATTAATCGCGGGGACTGTTGTACTTTTTTCCTGGGACCAGATCCAGATGGAATTGGAACGAAACAAGTATGAGCATACCACTGAGGAATTTGGGGAACGTTTTCAATCTGCAGCCAATGTAACGACCGACGCCTCCAACTTGGAGCGATTGAACAGATGGTCATGCGCAATAGCCATGTTCAAAGAAAGACCTATGTTTGGATTCGGTCCTGGAACCTATGCTTTCGAATATGCCCGTTTTCAGGATCCTGAAAATTTAACGATCATTTCGACGAACTTTGGAAACCTCGGGAACGCGCACAGTGAATACCTTGGACCTCTTTCAGAAATGGGGTTTTTTGGTTTAGTGGCCATCCTGGCAATCGTCGCTGCAATATTCTATCAATCCATCAACCTGTACATAAAATGGCCTAAGGAAGACGTGGAAATGCGAACGCTGATACTTGGAATGATCCTGGCATTAGTTACCTATTTTGTTCACGGTGTTTTGAATAACTATCTGGATACCGATAAAGCCTCGGTTCCAATATGGGGATTCTGCGCGATATTTATCGCTCTTGAACTGTCCCTATCTAATGGGCGATCCATAGCGAAGGATTCAAACAGCTAACGTTTGTACCATCGACTTTATGAATCTCAAAGTGCGCGATCGAAAGATCCTGTCCATCTTTGGAGAGTAATGATCCTATTGCTTTTTTAGTCTTGATCTTATCTCCCGAGCTAACATAAACTTCTTTCAAGTTACTGTAAACCGTACGATAGTTTCCGTGTTTAATGATAACCACTTTTCCGGCACCAGGAATATTTAAAACACTCGTTACTTCACCGTCAAATACGGCTCTAACCCGCGCATTTCTAGGCGCACTAATATCGATACCATTGTTATTGGTGTAAACTTCCTTCAAGGTAGGGTGTGGATTCTTTCCAAACCCCTCTGTGATCGTTCCTTTCGCAACGGGCCAAGGCAAACGTCCTTTATTTCCTTCGAATTTCTTGCTAATAATTCCGGCTTCTTTAGTCTCCTCAAATGATGGGGATGGCTTTGATGCCGTCGGCGCCGGTTTCGCACCTGTATTCCCCTTGTTGGCTTCAGCTTCCCGTTTTCGTCTTGCTTCTTCTTCCCTTTTACGCCTTGCCTCCGCCTCGGCTATTTCTTTCCGAATTGCAGCATCTATCTTTTGACGCAAAACTTCTTTCTGCTCCTGCTCTTTCCGAAGTTTGGCAAGAATCGCAGCTTCTTCCTGCTTAAATTGCTGATAAACCAACTCCTGCTTTTTCTTGTCCTCTTCGATCGCCTGCTTCTCCAACTTCTTCTCACCGAGCATCGCAAGTTTTTGAGTTTTCTCCGCATCGATCGCTTTTATCTCTTCGGATATCAGTAATTGATTTTGCTTGATCCTCTCGAACTGTGTACGTTGTAACTCAGCGATCTGCTTCAAATATTTGCTACGTTTAACCGCCTCATAATACGATTCGCTCGAAAAGATATACATCATCTTACCGAACTTATTTCGATGCCTGTACGCGTAAATCAACAGCTTCTTATACTGCACTTTCATGCGCTTTATCTTCTCCTGTAATCCTGAGATCTGGCCTTCTTTATCTTGGATCTTTAGCTCTGCACTCCTTATTTGATTGTCGTAATTACGTAATAACTGTTCTCTGAACTTGATCTGACTTTGAAGTACCTGCAGTTCCTGCAATGAATTCATTGTCTGCGACTGGCTCTTCTGAAGCAACATCTTCGTATTCGCGATCTTGGACTCAAGACGCTCCTGTTCCTTCTTTAGCTTCTCACTTGACTTCTGGCTGAACCCGGTGAATGCAACCAAAAGAATTATTATCAGATTAATTACACTTCTCATACTTATCAGGCACTACGTAATGTATTGTTTCCTCTTCGTTTAATCGTGCTTTGTTGTAATCCATATCGATCACGATCTCTTGTCTCGGAGTAATGATTCGCACTTTCGCCTTTGACGGCACGGACAAAGAATCTATCCACTGACGCTCAAAATAATCAATATCGATCATCGTCGTATCCTCGAGGCTTTCTATTCGAATTCCACGAAGCGTTTTTAGATCATTCGATATCCAGTAAGAAAGGATCAAATCCCTTTCACCTTTTCTCTCCAGTTTTCGAATCTCTCTTTCTTTGTGAGTTGTTAGTACATATCTGTATGGATCTTTCACACGGTGATACTTCTCTTCTGGGTTATAGCCAACAGGTTTTCCAAGTAACAACTCCTCCAAATTCATGTGCGAAAATGAGACTCCAAAGCTTTGTTTAAAGTACGCCATGCTTTCTTCGATATAACACTTCTCACGTTTGTTGGAGATAAAAACTGAATCTGGAGTTACTAAGGAATTAATTATTGGAATCGATGCGTATGTGATCATCGCATTCAGTGCACTGTCTCTCACCATGCGCAACGACGTTTTAAACGAAACTTTTCTTGAAGAATCCTTATAATCTGTTGCGATCTTAGCGTAGAACGTATTGAACTCAAAATCGGAGATCTCTTTCAATGCCATCTCAATCTCATCGTCCTTTATTTTCGGAAGCTTTTCCATTTCAACGGGCACACGAGTCTTACAGGACACCAACAGGACCGCTGCCAAAAGCACAAGGCATGAAAGGATATTTTTACTCAGGCTCATAGTACTTTTGATTATCAATTTTCTTTTCAAGCAGTTTGTGTTCGGGATCAATTTCCAATCCCTTCTTCCACCACTCTACTGCTTTTGACTTATTCCCAAGCTTGTATTCAACGTCTCCCAGGTGCTCAAGTATCAATCGATCTTGCGTATTAATCTCATAGGCTTTTTCGAATTGAGCTTTGGCCTTATCGTATTTGCCCTGCTGGAAATATACCCAGCCATAGGTATCCTGATATTGAGACTGACCAGGAGAACTCGAAACCGCTTGCTCAATGATCGACTGAGCCAGTTCCAAGTCCTTCTTCGCTGTTGCGAGGCGAAAAGCAAAGTTGTTCTTTAACAGATTACTTTTGCTGTCTAAAGACAATGCCTTCTTGTAATTCGTTATGCCTTCATCATTATCCTTCAGCCCGAAATATGCCTCCCCGATCTGACCATAGAATTCAGCTTTCATGGCAGGATCGTTGATCACCAATTCTATTCCTGTCACCAAAGACTCCAGTGCCTCATCGTGCTTTTTTAGCTGATTTGCACTAACTCCATTCAGGAGGTAAACGATAGACATTGTAGGGAACAGCTCGAGGCACTCTTTACTATCAGCGTACAATAACTCAAATTCAGTTGCCTGGTACTCCATGATCAACACCTGATTCCAGATAGGATATAAAGTCTTGTCGTATTCCAATGCTTTTCTGTAGGCAGTAAGTGCATCTTTTTCAGCACCCTTTTTCAAAAGAAAATCGCCCTTGATCGAGTATGGTTTTGCCTGATCTGGATACGTTTGGATCAATAAATCGACTAATTCTGTTGCTTGCGGATCGATCTTATCCTGAGAATCATGAATGCTAATAAGGACTTGCATCTTTGTGTCAAGATCTACATCAAGTAAAGGGAATGCTTCCTTCAATTGACGATAAGCATCATCCATTCTTCCCTGCTGACGGTAGATATCTGCCAACGCTAAATGCGCTCTTCCATTTGATGGATCTGCGACTACAAGCTCCTCCAGTTTTTCGATCGCCTTACTGTATTGATTTGCACGGAAGTAGTGATCGACCATTGTTGCTATGATCTGCGCATCTTTTGGAAACTTCTTTTGACCTTTCTCTAACTCATTGATCGCTGCTTCAGTATCTCCGGCTTCAATGTATAACTGATACTTCTGAATGCTGAACTGAGGTGCAGCTCCTACCTGCTCTTCGGCTTTATTCAGCGCTTCCACAGCCTTCATCGTTTCTCCGTTCTTTACTAATGCTTCAGCATATCCATACAGCCAATCAATGTTTCGCGGTTCGATCTCCACCAATCTCCCGAAGCTCTTTACTGAGTTTGCGTAATCTTCTGTTTCATAAAACATGTACGCCAGTTCCTGCAAATACCACGTATTATCCGGGTCAAGTTCTGCAGCCTTTTGGATAGATTCTGAAGAACTTTCAAAATCATTTTTGATCAGATAGATCTGAGAAAGTGCATAGTA
>JBMSGX010000060.1:0-10901 GCA_049416285.1 Crocinitomicaceae bacterium
GGTGACGCATCACAACCTGTTCCTGCTGCCCATTGCCAGTTTCCATTATTAGAGGAAAGCTCATAATCCAACAGCTTTTCGGCAAAATAAGCTTCTCCCCATTTCCAGTCGATCATTAGGTGCTTACATAAGAAGCTCGCGACGACCATACGCACACGATTGTGCATGTAACCTGTTTTATTTAGCTGCCTCATTCCTGCATCAACCATTGGATAGCCCGTTTTACCTTCGCACCACAGTTTGAATTCTTCCTCATTGTTTCGCCATTGGATGCCATCATATTTTCTTCTGAAATTATTGGTCACTACATCCGGATAGTGAAAGAGGATCTGCATAAAAAACTCACGCCAGATCAATTCATCAACAAATGTTGCATTGACATCGATCGTTTGACGAATGATCTCACGAATGCTTACAGTTCCGAATCTTAAGTGAACGGATAAATAGGAGGTTTTGTCCGCTGCAGGATCATTTCTCGTAAGATCATATTCAGAAACGAT
Source organism: Crocinitomicaceae bacterium (assembly GCA_049416285.1). GTDB lineage: Bacteria > Bacteroidota > Bacteroidia > Flavobacteriales_D > Crocinitomicaceae > UBA4466. The sequence goes on from JBMSGX010000060.1 coordinate 501, forward strand.
GTCAAGCGTGTAAGGCTCCACTGAAATCTCAGATCGTTTGAATCCTATCTCTTCCAAAGACAGGAGTGCGTATTGTTTCTGAACGAAAGAAGCTGGGTTCAGGTCAATTTTTGCTTCGCGGATCATTTCTTTTGAGAAGTGAGATCGCCATTTATTCTTGTATGGTGTATAAACTGTGTAAGGTTTACCGTCGTCCTTTACGACTTCATTACGCTCAAAAATAACCTGATCCTTGTAGGAGTTATAAGTAATACCGTTTGCTTCGCAGTATTCGTAAACTTGTTTGTCACGCTCACGAGCGTAGGGCTCATAATCACGGTTAACGTGAAGCTCAGAGAAAGATGGATCACCTAAAAGTTCTTTCCATATTTCAACCGGGTTACCTTTTCGCACTAAGAGACTGCTACCAATCTTTTTCAGCGCTGTATCTATGAAGGAAAGCTGATCGTGAATGAATGTGACGCGGGCATCTTCTTCAGGCAGCTGATCAAGGATGTTCGCATCAAAAATGAAAACGCATTGGACCTTTTTTCCACCTCTGATAGCATTCATTAAACCTACGTTATCCGTAAGTCGAAGATCCCTCCTAAACCAGAAATAAACATTCTCCATATTTCAAAAATACAGAGAATGTTTAATGATTAAAACAAAAAGATAAACAAATAGGTTAAGAGACTGGTTTTTCTTTATCGTGTTCCACTGAATACGAGAAGTTCACTTTTGTTTTTGCTCCCGGTTCCAGGCGCAATATCCATGTGAGTCTTCCGGTCTTCTTATCGAATTTAGCTCCATCTCCATCTTCCAGTTTGATCGAGATCTCTTCATTGTCTGTGATAGGGATGAGGTCTTCCAAGGTGATCTCGACTGATTTTTTATTCAGGTTTTTTACTTCTATTTCAAATGTGTACGTTTTCAGGGTGCGTTTGCCAAAGGCTACTTTATCTTCTTCTTCACTTATCTTTTTTCTACTCGCGACGATTCCGTCATCTTTTCCAAGTGTCAACTCCAGTGTGTCTTGCAATGCTGGTGGATTGATATACGTGTTTCCAACGATCGTTTGCTTGAAATAGATGTTCGCCTGGCCTGCAAGGAGGTTTAAAGATTCCCAATCGCCCAACTTCGCTAGAAGGAATGCATTGGCATTTTTACGGGGAAGTAGGTAGTGCTCGAACTTAGCATCCGTTTCTTCATGCAGTATCACCATCAGCTTTTGCTGACCTGTTGAGGGTATAGTGTAGGGTAACTTCACATCAAATTCGATGGCGGACATGTTTTGATTCACATCTGCGAAAGATTGTAATGGAATGAAAGACTTATCATCGAAATCAACGGTTCCGTCTTTGTTCTTTTCCATCTCCTTCTTGAAATTGGAAAGCTCTACATCAGACGTGAAGTTTTGTGAGTAATACTGCGGCTGTAATGATCCTTTGTTAATGGTATAATCGAGTCTCCATATACCTGCAATTGGTTTAGAGCTGTAAGTATTTTGATTGAACGTAGATAAGGTAATATCAACGTTATTCCAATCTTCACCTGAGTTTTGGAATACTTTCGCCTTATAAGTAACCGTCATTGGTTCTGAAATTGAGTTAGCACGAAGATCGTATGCAGGAATCCATCCGGCATTTGGAACGAGATAATTCACTTCAACTTTCCCGTAAGTATCCGCATCGGCGTAAGTTGTTACAACAATGTGATTTCTATTTACAGCCGGACGGGCTGGTTGTCCTGTGTTGTGCGCATAATTGTTAAGTTCATTCAAACGTGTGCGGTACTTATTATCTCTCACCGTGATCAAATGTTGTTTTTTCTTCCAAACATGAATGAGTTCATTGATCTCATCTAATTTAACCCGGTAAAACTCAACGATCTCTTTGAATTCAGGAAGGGTATCGCTTATTCCTCCTGATTTTATCAACTGCGACTGTGTCACCATGCGCTTCTCTTCATTCAGGTTCTTCAGTTTTTCACTGATCCTTTCTTTTTCAAATCCTATGAACAAAATGGTGTCGTTTAACCAATCGATCTCTTTTTGGATCTTTTGAGGAATTACTGCGGGTATAACCCCAGTTGGAGGAATGTACTCGGTTTGGTACTGAATATCCAGTATCAGGAAGTTACCTTTTGCTGTTGCCTGGATCTGATTTTGGTTCAGATAAGGGGATACATCAGTTATTACGACCTCATTCACTCCCTTTTTAACTGAGAAGGATTTGGACTCTCTAAATACCTGAGCTCCGGATAAAAAAACGGTTGCTTTACTGACTGTTGTTTGGAGTGAATCTGTAGCGAATGATGTTGCTGTCAGCATTGTGAATACCAGAAGAATTATTGTTTTCATTTTTTTATTTCTGGGTACAATAAAAAAGCGAATTGGTTCAAAAAAGTATTTTGTTAAACTCAAAGAAGAACTTAATTATGAAATAAGACAGACCTTTAAACTGATCCTATAAATGACCTTAATGGCTATTCATTGATCAATTGAATCAGCGCTTGATATTTGAGTTTTAGCTCTTCGAGGTTCAACGCACGAAGTCTCTTTTTAGCATTCAATTTTTGTTTGAACCTTCTATAAGTCTCCAGATATTTCACTGTAAAAATCCCTGAGATAATTCCGCCGATCAAAATTACCGGATAAAGATAGGGGATGTAAATAAACAGCGAGATCATACCGTACTCTAACGATAAAAGAATAGGCGTGAGAAATGTTCCGAATGCTACTTTCATCCCCGCATAAAAGGTGATCCTTGGCGTTAATTTTTGAGGAAGCGTCTTTAGCAAGATGAACAATGGAAGATTGATGATCAATCCTAGCAATGCGATGGGGAATCCTATCAGCAACAATAGTAGATCTATAACTCCCGAATTGGATTTGTCCTGAAGTGCTCGAATAATATATAATTCGAACCCTTCTGCGTTCACTTCCTTCCAGAAGGCATTCACTTTTTCGAAGAGCGATTCCTTTTCGTCCACCGCTAAACTGTTTACCTTCTCTGCTAGTTGTTTCGTCTTTTTCCAACGTTTTGTCAAGGCGGGAGCTCCTTCTCTGGATGCATAATGCATTGTATCCTCTTCCAGTTGAATCATCTTCTCAAATGATTCAGCATCTTCAATTTCCTCGATATGTATTATTTCTTCCTTGATGCGTTTTTCAAGTTCATTAGTGATCTCTATATAGGTCTTTACCTCATTTTCCTTATATACAGTCTCGTAATCTTTGATAGAGATAGGCTCATTGAACTTGATCAATAAATCTCCCCCCAGTTTTTCGGGATTGGTATAATTAATGCCAACTGGTACGATCTTCATATCAAGTTCGAAATTGTATTTAGCGGCGGCACCTACAGCAATTCTTGCAGCTCCCTTTTTGATCTTTTTTACTCTTCGAATAAATTGTTCATCTGTAAAACCTTCACCGTAAAGTAGTATTGGATTACCTTCCTTGAGGGATGCATAACATTCATTAAAAACTTGTTCATTTTTGATGATGCTGTCCTTTCCGTCTATACTCCGGTATATGGGCCACATGTGAGCACTTCTTAGAAATTTAGCAATGGCTTTTTTCTTAAAAAGATCAGCTCTCCCTAAAAAATGAATCGGAACATTGATGTATCCGCCACAAACGATAGGGTCTAATAAAGAACTTGGGTGATTGGCAACAAAAATAAACGGTTTGCCTTCAGGAATTGCTTGCTCATTTTCAAGAATGATATCACCAAAATAAACCTCACCCGTTCTAGGAGCAGTCTGTTTTAGTATCCAATATAGAAAGGTCATCCGTTATTTAGTTGATAATAAAAAAGCGCTCTAAATAGAGCGCTTTCTAACCATTTAAAAATGGAAGTTTATTTTTCTTCAGAAGTTTCTTCTGCAGCGTGTCCTTCATGAGCGTGGTGTCCATGATCTCCATGTCCATCACCTTTACACTCTTTCTTTTCACCACCACAACATTCTTTGTCTTTTTTACAGTGATCAGGCATTACGAAGTTACCTTCTGCATCATAGTGAGAAAGACATATTTCTTTTTGCTCTGGAGTACATCCTAGTGAATCGCAATAAGCCGCACACTCATCTTTAGTCATCTCAGCGCACTTAGTCATGTCGCATTTTCCAACCATGTGCTTCGCGTGCCAGTCACCTTTGCAAGCATCTTTTTTGTCAGAACATGATTTCTTAGAATCACACTTAGACTCACAAGCTTTCTCTGAAGCACATGCTCCAGCAGCTTCGTGCCCACCTCCGTGTCCGTTTCCTAAGATCGGAGCAATAACAAGTCCTACAAGACAAGTCAATTTGATAAGGATGTTCATTGATGGACCAGAAGTATCTTTAAATGGATCACCAACTGTATCTCCAGTTACTGCTGCTTTGTGTGCTTCAGAACCTTTGTAAGTCATTTCTCCATTGATCTCTACACCAGCTTCAAATGATTTCTTAGCGTTATCCCAAGCACCTCCAGCGTTGTTCTGGAAGATTGCCCACATTACACCAGAAACAGCTACACCAGCCATATAAGCTCCAAGTGCCTCAGCTCCCATTGTAAACCCGATGATAATCGGCGCAATGATTGTAATTGCTCCCGGAAGCATCATTTCTCTCAATGCTGCTTTTGTTGAGATCTCAACACACTTGCTGTAGTCAGGAGTTCCCGTTCCTTCCATGATCCCAGGAATCTCTTTGAACTGACGACGAACTTCCATAACCATGTCCATTGCCGCTTTTCCAACTGACTTCATTGCTAGTGCAGAGAATACAACGGGAATCATACCTCCAATAAACAATGCCGCAAGTACATCTGCTTTGAAGATGTTAATTCCGTCAATTCCTGTGAATGTTACATATGCAGCGAATAGTGCAAGCGCTGTTAATGCAGCAGATGCGATCGCAAATCCTTTACCTACTGCAGCAGTTGTGTTACCAACTGAGTCAAGGATATCAGTTCTTCCACGAACTTCTTCAGGTAGCTCACTCATTTCAGCAACTCCTCCGGCGTTATCCGCGATAGGTCCGAAAGCATCAATAGCTAACTGCATAGCTGTAGTTGCCATCATTGCTGATGCAGCGATTGCAACACCGTAGAATCCTGCTAGTTCGTATGATCCCCAGATCGCAACAGCGAAAAGAATCACTGAAGAGAATGTTGAGATCATTCCCGTAGCAAGTCCAGCGATAATGTTTGTTGCAGCACCTGTAGATGAGTTTCTAACGATATCTAGAACTGGCTTTTTACCAAGTGCCGTATAGTATTCCGTGAAGAATGAGATAAGGTATCCAACACCTAGTCCAACTAGAGTTGCGTAGAATACGTGTCTGCTTGGAATATCTTTAGCCTCTTCTCCGAAGAAATTCATTCCTTGAATGGTATCCGGTAGCAACCAGTCCACAAGGAACCATCCTGCAGCTGCTGAAAGAACCATAGAAGTAATGTTACCAATGTTCAATGAACGCTGTACATCTGCTTCTTTCGCATCGTTGTCTTTAATACGTACAAGGAAAGTACCGATGATCGAAGCGATGATACCAACACCTGCAATCATGATCGGAAGAAGGATTGGTCCCATTCCGTCAGCAACAGTTTCGATCTGTCCTGCATCAGCCATATCCTTTATGATGTAGTTACCAAGTACCATTGAAGCTAGTACTGTCGCAACGTATGAACCGAAAAGGTCAGCTCCCATACCTGCAACGTCACCTACGTTGTCACCAACGTTATCTGCGATAGTTGCTGGGTTTCTTGGGTCATCCTCAGGAATACCAGCCTCTACTTTACCTACAAGGTCAGCACCAACGTCAGCAGCTTTTGTATAAATACCACCACCAACACGCGCAAATAGTGCGATCGACTCAGCTCCTAATGAGAAACCTGCCAATGCTTCAAGCACCATTGTCATATCGTTATAGAAATCACCTCCTTCAACCATAAAAGTCTTAAGGAATACAAAGAAGAAAAGGCTAAGTCCTAGTACTGCCAAACCAGCAACACCAAGTCCCATTACCGTTCCTCCTCCGAAAGACACCTGAAGTGCTTTAGGTAAACTCGTACGAGCAGCTTCGGTAGTTCTTGCGTTCGCTTCAGTTGCAACGCGCATACCGATGTTACCGGCTACAGCTGAGAATACAGCTCCAATTACGAACGCAGGAACAATCATCCAGCTCGTTGTTTCAACAACAGTTGAGATTCCGAATAGTGCTCCGGAAGCAATAACTACGAAGATCGCTAGTAGTTTGTACTCTGCGCTAAGGAATGCTAGTGCACCTTCCTTAATACTTTTAGAGATGCTCTGCATTCTCTCATTTCCTGCACTTTGTTTCTTTACCCATGCCATTTTGATAAGCATGAAAACTAGGCCTAGAATAGCCAGTCCAAGAGGGATAAAAATTAAATTCGATTCCATTTTTTATTAGGTTTATTCAAATCAGGGGGCAAAAGTACAGTTTTTCATGCAAATAGAACAAATCTGCAATGAATTAATGCACAAGTGATGTTTGACTGACTTGACTAAATCCGTTAAATGGCGGGTTTGATTTTGTGAATCATCGTATTCTTATCCATCCCACCGCTTTGGCGCCAAACGATCTGACCGTTTTTAAATAGAATGAAAGTTGGGACACCTCTTATTTTGAATTTATCAGCAACCGTTTGGTTTTTGTCTACATCAATTTTGAGGATGCGAACAGATTCACCCAATTCGTTTTTCACTTGATCCAGCACGGGAGCCATTGCTTTGCAAGGCCCGCACCAGGTTGCATAAAAATCAACAAGTGTGGGCTTTTCAGACCCTATGATATCTTTAAATGATTCCATGAGGCAAATTTATATGATAAGTTCTAAATCATATGCAACAAAAGTTACCAGATGCATTAAAAAGAGGCATGCCTAATTAGCTGTTCACAATTTTAGGAGTGCAGAAAAGGTTAACACGTATATTTGTGCTGTGAAGATTCTAGTCGTTCGGTTTAGTTCCATTGGTGATATTGTGCTCACAACTCCCGTTGTGCAAGCACTCAAAGAGGCTGATGAAAATCGCGAGATTCATTATTTAACTAAAGATATATACACAAGTCTAATTGATAACAATCCCTTTATTGATCAGGTTCATTCTATATCAAAAGATCTTAACGAAGTAATAGATGAATTGCGCATTCAGGAATTCGATCTGATCGTAGATTTACATAACAACTTGCGCACGCGCTCACTCAAACTGAAGTTGAAACGTCCTGTACGCACCTTTAAAAAGTTGAACGTTGCGAAGTGGTTACTGGTGAATTTTAAAATGAATAAGTTGCCAGACGTGCACATCGTTGATCGATATTTGGATTCAGTAAGAGATCTGATAAATACAAAACCGACCAGAGGTAGCTTTAGTATCGCAAAAGAAAACGTGATCAATACGCAAGAGCGCTTTGGCTTCGGCGAGCGAATGTTTATCACGGTTGCTGTGGGAGCAAAATTTGGCACCAAGCAAATCCCGGTGAACAAACTGAAAGAAATTTTAGACGATCTGAATCAACCTATAGTATTACTAGGTGGCAAAGAGGATCATGAGAAAGGCGAAGAGATCTGTGCTAAAGTGAATGGAAATTTGATCAACCTTTGTGGAGAGCTCAACCTTCAGCAGTCTGCGAGTATTGTCTCTCAGAGCAAGGTGCTTTTGTCTTCTGATACGGGCTTGATGCACATCGCTGCTTGTTTCGATGTCCCAATAGTTTCTGTTTGGGGAAATACAGTTCCTGAATTAGGTATGTATCCTTACCGTCCAGAAGAACCATCAAGTTATTCTATCCATGAAGTGAAGGACTTAAGTTGCAGACCCTGCTCTAAGATCGGGTATCAGGAATGTCCCAAAAAGCATTTTAACTGTATGCAAAAGCAAAACAGTGAAATTATCCGTAAAGAATTGATCAAGTAATTCTACTCGAATAGTTTTTTTAGCTCAGTCGCATCACTTGGTTGCATTTTTCCGGCTAAGATCAATGCCAGTTGCTTTCTTCGAAGTGCACCTTCGTAACGCATTTTTTCCTCGTCAGTCTCAGGGATAATGTCGGGAACTTCAATCGGACCGCCATTCTGATCCACGGCCACAAACGTATAAATGGCTTCGTTACACTTTATGCGTGTTCCTTTCACGGGGTCTTCCACAAACACATCCACAAACACCTCCATTGATGAGTTGAACGCTCTTGATACTTTGGCTTCAAGTGTTACAATAGAAGACTGTTGTATTGGTTGTTGAAAAGAAACATTGTTCACTGAGGCAGTTACAACTACACGTTTACAATGTCTATGAGCGGAGACACTTGCTATCACATCCATCCAAGCCAACAATTCACCACCAAAAAGATTCCCTAAAGGGTTGGTGTCATTTGGAAGTACAACCTTAGTTGTTATTGAGAGTGTTTCACTTGCTTTACGTGCTTTCATAGCGTCGAATTTTGTACAAAATTAAGAATTAGAGTTCGCTAGAATCATGTTTGACCACATATTTGAAACTTTATTTCGTTATTAACGAAGAATTAAAGGACAATACTTGCGGTGGATGTGGGTTTGTATAAATTTGTAGAGACTTAAAATTGAGAGAAATGGAAATTAGAATGGATAAGCTGATCGCAGCATTCCCGGAAAATATCACTGAATCGTTAGAGATTGGTGCAAGAGCCAGTTTGAACAAGAAACCCGAAAATGTGACAAGCATTTTAATTTGTGGTTTAGGAGGTTCAGGAATTGGCGGGTCACTAATTTCTAAGTGGGTGGAAAATGAATGTACTGTTCCAGTGAATGTGAGCAAAGAATACACGATTCCTGCGTATGTGAACGAATCGACATTGGTAATTTGCTCTTCGTACTCTGGTAATACCGAGGAGACTTTAGAAAGTGTAGAGGCTGCATTAAAAGCAGGTGCGCAAGTCGTTGGAGTTACATCTGGAGGAAAATTGTTGGAGATTTGTAAAGAAAACGGATTGGATCATGTTGTTGTTCCCGGTGGAAATCCTCCGAGAAGTGCCTTGGCTTATTCATTGATTCAGTTGGCGAATATTCTTGTGAAATATGGATTTGTTGATGAGAAGATCTTAAAGCAAATCGAAAAAGCAAGAATGCTGCTAATGCAAGAAGAAAAGTCGATCAAGAAAAAAGCGATGGAAATCGCTGAGTTCTTTGCTTTAGATAAAGTTCCGGTACTTTACAGTACAAGTGATTTTGGGCCTGTGCTAATGAGAGCAAGACAGCAGATCAACGAGAACAGTAAACGTGTGTGTTGGCATCATGTGATTCCTGAGATGAATCACAATGAACTCGTAGGTTGGGGTCTTGGAGATGATCGATACGCAGTCTTATTTCTTGACTCACTATGGATCAACGGACGTAATAAAAAGAGATTGGAACTTACACGTGAGATCGTTGGAACGAAAACGAAAAACGTGAAAACAGTAAGCGGAATCGGGAACAGCCTTGTTGAGCAGTCTTTGTACTTCATTAACTTACTTGATTGGGCGTCATTCTATATGGCTGAATTAGGAGAGGTTGATGCTGTTGAGGTGAACGTGATCGATTATCTAAAAGGAGAATTAGCGAAGCTATAATGCCAACCGTTACGTTTAAAGATCTTGGTCTGATCGACTACAAAGAAGCTTGGGACTATCAAGAATCTTTGTTCAAGGAGAACATTGATATTAAGATCAGAGTGCGAAACGGTGAAACGGATCTATCCACGCAAAACTATTTACTGTTTTGTGAGCATCCACATGTATATACCTTAGGAAAAAGCGGGAAGCAAGAAAATCTTCTGTTGGATGAAAAGGGTCTTGAAGAAAATGAGGCAACTTATTATAAGATCAATAGAGGGGGAGATATTACATACCACGGACCAGGTCAGCTGGTAGCTTATCCGATCTTTGATCTCGATCATTTCTTCCCCGATATTCATAAGTACATGCGTTTCCTTGAAGAGGCAGTGATAAGTACATTGAAGAGGTATGGTGTCCATAGTGGACGGGTAGATGGACTTACAGGTGTCTGGATCGATGGGGATACACCGAGAGCGAGAAAGATATGTGCTATGGGTGTAAAAAGCTCAAGATGGGTAACCATGCACGGAATAGGATTCAATATAAATTCAGATCTCTCGTATTTTTCAAACATTATTCCTTGCGGTATCGATGATAAAGCCGTAACTTCATTAGAACGTGAACTCGGAGAGAAAGTAGACATGGAAGAGATCAAGTCAGTGTTGAAAGAAGAGTTGGCGAAACAGTTCCAATATACCTACGCAGAATGAAATTATTGAAAAAGGCTCTTCGTTTTTTCTTGTATACTCTTATCGCAGTATTTATCGGTTTGAATTTATTTGTAATCCTTTCAGGAAGATTTTACCTGTACAAAGGATTTGTAAACACCTATATGGT
>JBMSGX010000061.1:0-10782 GCA_049416285.1 Crocinitomicaceae bacterium
GCAAGAGCAATTACACCTACGTTTGCAGGTGAGAGTACATGTTTCCCTCCAGTAATTTCTGCAGGTGATTCGGTAACTAACCAGTATACATTCACGCTTCCGGCAGAATGGGATGAGAACAATATGTATATCATCGGAATGTTGGTAGCTCCGAATGGAAGAATCGACAACGCTGCGAAAACGACGATCCCTGTAGCAGTTGCTAACGGATTGATCGAAGCATGTAATTTGTCAACAGGAACAATTCTTCCTCAATTGGATGACCTGTTCAAGGTTTACCCGAATCCGGCGAATGAATATGCGACAGTTGAGATCAATGTAAAAGCGGAATCTGATGTACAGTTGAGATTATTAGACCTTTCTGGAAAAGTGATCGCTGCAAGTGATTACGGAACGATCGCGACATCTTCAGTTGTAAATCTAAATACGGCAGACCTAAATACAGGTGTTTACTTGGTTGAGCTTACTGTAAACGGTGAAAGAATGACAAAAAGATTGGTGGTAGAATAATCTGATCACCGGTTTTCACTAAAGGGAGTAACGTTGGTTGCTCCCTTTTTTATTTTGAATACTTTTGTAGGCATGAAATGGATCGGTGAACGCATAAGCTTTGTTGATGATAAGAATCGGACGACGATTATCATAGACCCTGAAGTGAAGGGGTGGATAGCTGCGTTGATGGGAGCCTGGGTAGCGATGTGGTACATGATCGGTGGTATTATTATCTGGTCTATCTTTTCTTTGGATCTTACGGATCAGGAAAAAGTGATCCTTTTTGTTTTTATCACCTTCTGGGGGTACTATGCAATTCGCGTCAGCCGCGCATTTTTCTGGATGATCTGGGGGAAAGAGCATGTCAAGATCAACGAAACAGAACTCATCTATAAAAAGTCTATTAAAGGATATGGCCGTGCTGCTCATTACTATGTGGAGAACATCACAAAGATCCGATTACAGATCCCGAAAGAGCGTTCTTTCCAAACAGCATGGGAGAGCTCGCCATGGATCCGAGGGGGCGAAAGAATTGAATTTGATTATATGGGTAAGGTGATCAAATTTGGTAGAAAGCTCGATGAGAAGGATGCTCAGCAACTTTTCAAATTCATCACAAAGAAAGTAGATGATCGATTGAAATCACGCAGGTGATCAATAAGTTCGCTCCATAAGATAGTGCTGAAGCACACCAAATAATAAGTGACTTTTCTCGACGGTTTGATATCCTAATTTGAGATAAAAATCCACCGCATAATCACGTGCATGCAGTATCATTTTCTTGTCGCCTCGGTCTTCTGAAATCTCTTCAACAGCTTCCATGATCATTCTTCCATAACCTTTGCCTTGTTGCGCTTTTTCAACCGCCACAAATCTAACTTGTGCAACGTTGGGCCGATCTGTTTTATCTAATCTCGCAATGGCTTTTAGAACACCATCGTCATAAATGCAAATGTGTTCACCTGTTTTATCACCGTCATTTTTTTCTGATCCCCTCTCTTTACCGAGTGGCTCTCTCAGAACGCGATAGCGGAGGTCATAGTAGTCCTCCCATTCTTTTTCATTTCTTGGTGGGCGAACCTCTATCATTTGAATAAAACTGATTTAACACGACGCGTAGGGATGCCGTCTATATCCTCTTCTATGATCAATTTTTGGGATAACGGATCATCAAATACCTCTGCCAGATCTCTGACTTTTCCCGCAGGAACATTCATCTTTTGAAGTGCAGAAAGCAATTCTTCGGCATCACGATCTGCTACAGGTCTTTCCAACAACTCGAAAAGTGCAGTTCGATTAACGACACGATCCTGGTTATTCTCGAATCTCTGATCTTCTGATAAATTATCTACACCCAACACTTCACACAGTTTATGAAAGTGAGTATTTGACCCAATCGCAAAAGTGACAGTTGCACCGTCTTTTGTTGTGAACAGTTCTCCGTAAGGAGCGATGTTTGGATGTTTGCTTCCGATACGCTGTGGTACGAAACCGGTCATTAGGTAATTCGAAGCCTGATTTACGAGACTCGAAACTGCTGCATCATATAATGAAACAGTAACCGATTTTCCCTCACCGGTTCTCTCTCTTTCGTAAAGAGCTAAGAGTATTGCTTCTTTCAAATGATGCGCTGATAACACATCGATCAGCGCAACGGGCATTTTAACTGGTCCGCTTTCAGGAGTACCGTTGATAGACATAAATCCACTTTCAGCCTGCAGGATCAAGTCAAATGCCACACGGTCCGAATCTTCTCCATAACCGGTGATCTTACCATGAATCAACCTTGAGTTGTGAGCGAATAGGATTTCGTCCTCAATTCCGAATTTTGCAGCATCTCCCTTTTTGAAATTCGAGATCAGAATATCTGTGTCTTGGATCTCTTCCAGAAACTTGTCTCTTTCAGATTCGACTTTCAGGTTGATCGTTCCGTACTTTTTGCCATAGTTTACACTAGAGAAGTAGGCTGATATATTTGAGTCAGCTTTTTCAATTGGTAACTTCCAGCTGCGTGTAACATCACCAAAATCAGGATGCTCGAGTTTGATAACATTTGCCCCTAATTCAGCGAAAAAGGTCCCAACAGAGGGACCCGCTAAAACTGTACTTAGATCAATAACCTTAAGTCCTTTCAACATTAGTTTTCCAGTTCCCAGTAAACGTATGCTGTTACATTATTAGCTTCCTCTTCTGTAAGGTTTGCTTTCTTGATCATAGGATTAAGAACCTTATCCCACTTCTCTTTTGAGTAGCTGTCAACGTCTGGCGCGTCGTGACATTTCGCGCATTTAGTTAAAAGCACAACTTTACCTTCTCCGATTGGAGTTGTTGGCATTTCAGTTGTCTCTTCAGTTGATTCTACTTCTTCAACTACTTCAAGTCCGGTTTTACATGCCATTAAAACTGTAACTCCTGCAACTAATAAAAATACGTTCTTCATTTATTTGGTCTTTGAATCGAATATAATGATTTGTACCATGTTATTCGGGACGAAGTGTATTTTTGTTTCAATGAACAGGATCGAATTTATTAGAGAGGTTTCGCAAAAGTCAGATAGACTGATCGGGAACGTAGTTAAGTTGTTTGATGATGGTGCAACTATTCCTTTTGTTGCGCGGTACAGAAAGGAGCAAACGGGAGGGATGGATGAGGTTGAATTGGAGCAGATCAAAAAGTTATCGCAGCAGTTCGATGAATTAGAAAAGCGAAAAGAAACGATCTTAAAAGCAATTGATGAGCAGGGAAAACTTGATGATCAATTGACGGATCGAATTCGCAATTGTTTCGATGCTGAGAAGTTGGAAGACATTTACCTTCCGTTCAAAAAGAAACGTTCATCTAAAGCCGAAGTTGCGCGCAAGAATGGTTTAGAACCACTTGCAAAAATGATCATGTCACAACGTGAAGGAGACCCAGAGCAAATGGCCGAACGTTTTTTGCGTGGAGAACTTACTGAACCGGGAGAAGCTATTGAAGGCGCGATGCATATTATGGCGGAGTGGATCAATGAGAATGAAAATCTCCGAGATAGATTACGTAAACTGTTTGAAAAACGATCTGTGATCACAGCGAAGGTTGCGAAAGGAAAAGAGGTAGAGGGGGAGAAATACAAGGACTACTTCGATCATTCAGAACGGTTAAAGAATTGTCCGTCACATCGTTTTTTGGCAATATCAAGAGGGACGAATGAAGGTATACTTAAGGTGACATCGCGACCCGAAACCAGTGAAGCTACGGAGGTCATTGAGCGTTTTTTTGTGAAAGGAAATGGAGCATGTTCAAAGGTTGTAGGGAAAGCTTGTAAAGATGCCTACTCGCGTTTATTGCGTCCTTCTTTAGAAAATGAAGCTTGGAATAAAAAGAAATTAGAAGCCGATCAATCTGCGATCCACGTGTTTAGTAAAAACTTACGTCAACTTTTGTTGGCGCCACCGTTAGGTAATAAACGTATCCTAGCAATCGACCCCGGATTTAGGACTGGTTGTAAAGTCGTTTGCTTGGATAGCAACGGTGAATTAAAAGATAACACAACGATCTTTCCTCATCCACCTCAGAAAGAGAGTGGTAAGGCGAAATCAAAACTAGCTCAGCTGGTTCAGGCTTATAAAATTGAAGCAATTGCCATCGGTGATGGTACGGCGGGAAGAGAAACCGAAAGGCTGGTAAAATCTATCCGATTTGATCAGGATGTTGAAGTATATGTTGTGAGAGAGGATGGTGCATCTATTTATTCAGCGAGTAAGATCGGTAGAGAAGAGTTCCCTTCTTACGACGTAACAGTGAGGGGATCCGTTTCCATTGGTAGGAGATTGATGGATCCGTTAGCGGAATTAGTTAAGATAGATCCGAAGTCGATCGGAGTGGGGCAATACCAGCATGAAGTAGATCAAAACTTACTGAAAGAAGAACTGGACAGCGTTGTTGTATCCTGTGTAAATAAGGTAGGGGTGGACCTAAATACAGCATCTCCTTACTTATTGAGTTATGTTTCCGGTTTGGGCCCATCATTGGCAGTAAATATTGTTGAATACAGAGCAAAATTGGGCGGATTCACAACACGCAAGCAACTGCATGATGTCCCTCGATTAGGAGGGAAAGCATATGAGCAATGTGCAGGTTTCTTAAAAGTGAAAGGAGATAACCCATTGGATAATTCATCCGTGCATCCAGAGAGTTATAAGCTTGTAGAATCAATGGCAAAAAAGGTTGGAGTATCGACTGCTGATCTGATTGGTGATGGAGATCTACTGAACAAATTGAAGAAGGAAGATTTTCCTGATGTTGATGCCTATACTTTTGATGATGTTGTAAAGGAACTTAAGAAGCCTGGCAGAGATCCGCGTCAACAAGTAAAAGTACTTGAGTTCGATCATAGATTAAAAGAGATTGGAGATGTAATTCCTGGAATGAAGATCACAGGGATAATTACCAATGTGACAAATTTTGGTGCTTTTGTCAATATTGGGATCAAGGAAAACGGACTCATTCATAAATCAAATATGGCAGACCATTACGTGGAAGATCCTTCTGAAATCGTAAGTCTTCATGAGCATGTAGAAGTTGAAATAATGGAGGTTGATGTTGCCAGAAAACGAATTGGATTAAGACTTTTATGAAAAACTTTTGATGAAATGTAAGAAATTGGGATTGCTTCCGTTTTTATAGTAGAAAGACACTTTTCATCTTAAATAGTAGTAGTTAGTGGAACCTCCTGGAAACGGGAGGTTTTTTTATGCACGCTTCTTAAAGATCGCTTTGATCGCAAGATAGATCAATAGGAAAACGAACCCTGCAACGAGTCCCACTAGGAACTCTGATAACAGCGCAGGAATACCATGCACAAGATCATGGATGAAATGAAGATTGTGAACAAAAATCCCTCCACCAACGAGTATCATCGCGAGTGTTCCGACAACATTTAATATACGAATGATGATCGGTAATAACCTTACCAACCCATTGCCAAGCCCCTGAAGAAATTTACTGTCACTGAATGCGATCAAACTGTAACCGGCATCATCGATCCTCACAAGTAAAGCAACAATTCCATAAACACCAATTGTAGCTAGAATAGCTATAAACGTTACCACAGGGATTTGCACTTTTAAAGGTTCATCCAGCACGGTTCCAAGTGCAATAATGATGATCTCAATGGACAAAATAAAGTCGATAAGGACCGCAGATTTAATTCTCTTAGATTCGTATTCCGCGGCTTCCTTCCCAGACATTTGAGCCGGATTCAATTGCTTCTTTTTACCTTTATGAAACAAATATTCATAGATCTTCAATGCTCCTTCAAAGGAAAGATAAATACCCCCACAAAGAAGAATTGGAATGATGGCAACGGGCAGAAAAGCACTGAGTAAAAAGACTCCGGGTAAAATGATGACCTTGTTCAGAAAAGATCCCTTCGTTAGTTTCCACAAGACAGGTAATTCGCGACTAGAGACAAATCCGGAAGCTTTTTCAGCATTCACCGCGAGATCATCAGCTAGAATTCCCGCAGTCTTTTTTGTTGCAACCTTGCTCATAGTGGCAACGTCATCCATTAATACCGCGATATCGTCTAATAACCCTAAAATTCCTGATGCCATAGACGCAAAGATAATTGAATCAAGTAGAAAGACTTAGGTGGTTCTACCGAATCTTTATGATGACCAATCGACTCTTTTTTACTGCTCTTAATTGAGTTGATGAGTTATGAGTTAAATGTATTAGTGAACCTTCTTCGATGCTACTATAGTTCACGTTTAAAGCACCCTTGAAGATGTAGACAAAGCAATGAGAATCATTACAGTCCATATTAACTGTTTCTGCCATGTCAAGGTCAAATCCTTCTACCGTGCCTTTGGTACCATTCAAGCACATGAGATTAAAGTCAACACAAGTTCCTTTGGAAGAAGTTTCCCAGCCACCATCAAAATCATCAACATCCATAGGACCTAATACTGCGCTATGGTGCCCTTGGTGATTTAACTCCATTTTACCTTCAAGCACCATTAATGTGCGTTGAACATATTGCAAAGGTGTGAATACAGAAGTTTCTACCTCGACCGTTGCCGTGGAAAGTCTGAAATCAAAATTGCGTTCAGTATAAGAGCTCCCTTCTGGATAGATGAAAAGTTCAGTTGTGAGACCTCCGGACCATTTAGTAGGTTTCTTTAAAGGCGTAGAAATTATCTTTATCATTTAAACGTGTTTTCTAAATCCCGATCATTCCGGGATGATAATTTCTGTACAAGCGCCGCTTTCATTGAAGAATCTGATAGTACCATCCAACTGACCTATCAGCCCTTTCATAATCATAATTCCAAACGAATCGGAATTTTGTATTCCATTTAATACTTTTTCAGGATAGCCGGCCCCATTATCATTATAGCGTAATTTTAATAATCCTCCCTCATTTAATAGCGATATTGTAACTGAGTTTTTTGTTGAACTTGAGAAAGCATGCTTTGAGGAGTTATTTAGTAGTTCCGTGATAATTAGTCCAATAGGAATTAAAAAGTCAATGGGTTTGTGCAGCTCATCAACTTCAGATGATAATTTAATATTTTGTGTTCGAACTATTGGGTCGATTATTTTCTGGATGTATTGTTGAACTGATATTTTATTAATGCCGTCAGTTTTATAGATAGCTTCGTATGCCCGAGCGATTGAGTTTATCGACTCTTCAATCTCTTTTGTTTCTATGAACCCATTTTTATCTTTCAATCTGGATAGACTTAAGAGAAGTTGTAAGTTGTTTTTCACTCTGTGGTGAACTTCTTTAAGAAGGATGTCACGATCCTTTATAGATTCTTTTAAATTGATTTCTAACTGTTTTTGTTCAGTGATTTCTATGTGTGAACCACACATTCTCAAAGGTGCTCCTGTCTCATCCCATTCGAATACTTTTCCTCTATCATGCACCCAGACCCAGTGACCATCTTTGTGCTTCATTCTTGATTCGAAGTCGTAGTATTCTTCCTCTCCTGCAAAATGAGCTTGTAGTCTATTGTTAGACTCTTCAAGATCCTCCGGATGTGCAAATTTCATCCATGTATCAATGCTTACCGGTTCCAGCTCGGCCAAGGTATGACCAACAATTTCTGCCCAACGCTCATTGAAATATGTTTCACCAGTTTGAATGTTCCAATCCCATACTCCAATGCGGGTACCTTTTATAACAAGTTCATTCCGAATATGTTTAGATTTATTCATAAATTAACTGAGGATTAGGTGATCGCTTTAGTGGTTCGTAATAAATATATAAAATTCATTAATAAATGCTAAGAAGGAGTATTGAAAAGGTGCCTAGTATATTATGTATGGAATACCCTAATTCAATTTGTCTTTAAAATGATTGTGTTATTTCAAACTTTTTTCTTCAAAAGAAAATGTTTACACATCCCCATGAAGTTAGTAGCTGGGGGATTTTACTCCATCACGACGTCAATGTTCAACAAGTGATCCTTCTTATTTTTCAAGAATATATTCAGCTCTTTCAAATACAATTGTGTAACAAGATCGCGCATCTCCTTGTCAGTAGGGAAGGGTTGAGAATCTAACGCAACATCGGACTCTATGTTTTCAGGCAAAGCCATGATATCTCCGCTTTCAACAGACGCAAACTCATTTACACGTTCGATCTTCGATTCCTTGGCTTCAGAATATACAGTTCTCCCGTCTCTTTTATCTCTCAAAGAAGCATTCCAGTCAATGTGAGAGCTTTTTGTCCTGCTTAAAATTGCAACCATCGCGGTCACGTTTTTAGTCTTTTTGACCTTTACAGTATTCCCGTTAGCGTCGGTTTCATTCTCGTAGTATTCTACTTGCTTTGTTCTTTGCTCAACCCGTCTGCGAACATCGCCTAAAATCACGCGTGGCTTATTCTCCGTGATCTCCATTACGAGGTCAGCTTCAATATCACTGTCGGATGCGTAATACGTGATCCACGGTGTAGCACGTTCTTTATTCAATATTCCTGATAAGATCTGGGAAGTGTGAATTCCGTTCTTTCCTTTCATGTTCAAACGGACACTTGTCATTCCCAATTCTTGCGCATGCTGCAAAAGCATTTCTTCTTCTGTCGTAAGACTCTTAATTGAACGTGTCTTGTTGATTAGTTCATAAGCCAGTCTTCCATTACGCTTTGTTTTTGTACGCAACAAAACTTTAGCTTCTTGCATCCAAGAGTCACGAATGATGAGATTAGCCAATGTCAATAATTCCTCTTCATCCTTATCCAGTGGACGGTGTGATTTAGCTTTGTTGATCAGTGTGATCGCATCACGCGCATTGTCCTTAGTTCCATCATGCAACAGTTTCTTCGCTTCTTCGATATACTGATCTCCAATGCGCTGATTGGTGAATTTGATGCGTTCCCCTGTATCGATAAGTGAGAGGTCTTCCTTGATCGTTGAGATCTGTACAGCCTGCTCTTGACGTTTTTTGATCTGATTGTAAACGTCTCTTGCCTTGATAAATTTCCCTTCTCCTTCAAGTGATACAGCCTTGTTCAGGTCACGATTATTTTCCTTGTCAAATTTTACGATGAGGTTTCCTAGAACGTTCTGATCGTGCAGAATATCCTTCAGATTAGGGTAGACACCTGGATGCTTCACACTGTTGCGAAAACTGTTTACACGCACTAAAGTGCTGTAGCTAGTTTCCCAGTTATGAGTTCCTGAAGAAATTATATCTGTTCCTTTAGCGTAGATCAGCTCAAAGCTTTTGTAGATAACATCTGTAAACTTCGATTTGAGCTTTACCTTCTTGTTTTGCTTTTTTGTTGCGTCCAAAAAGGCTTGCTCGTAGTATCCATTCGCCAATAACTTCTTCGGGCTTTGTGCGCTCAGGGTGAATGTCATTCCCATTAAAAACAGGATAGACAGTAGTCCATTAAACTTTAAAAATCGTAGTGATAAGCTCATACGCGTTCGATTTGGTGTATCCAATGTATTCAATTAACGTGCCGATTATTCGATGATAACGCGCTCAACACGTTCCCCAACATGTGTAACAATACGAATAAAGTACACCCCAGAACTTAAATGGTCGACATTCATTTGAATACTGCCCTGCGCGTTCATTCGCAGATTCAGTATCGATTTTCCGTACACATCTGTAAGGTAAAGCTCACCATAAAGATCAGAATGATTTTTCACGATCAAATGCCCTCTCGCTGGGTTTGGATAGATCTCAATACTTTGCGTCAACTCTGGAATTCCTGCGTTGGAAACAGTGTAGCTTTCAGATAGGAAATTACATCCGAACTCGTTAGTAACTTCTACTTGATAGGATCCGTTTGCAGTAGGCACATACGTAGAATCTGTAGCTCCGTTTATTTGATTACCATCTTGATACCATTGATAAGAATAGCCATTCGTTGCATGTAATGCTCCATCAAAATCTAGGATGTCAACTGTAAACGGTGTCCAGTTTAATTTCTGTGTAAAAACGGAATCTACAATATTCCCGGAATTATCAATACATACATAAGTTGCTGTATCCGTATCGATATTAAAACGAACGTATTGATTGATATAGATCTCTGTATCTATGTTCGGAGAATCGCTATTCGTATTGAAGTCTAACGTTGATGCTCCGGCACCACCAGAAATAACGTATTTAACCCCATTCATTTCTCCACGCTGATAGCAGTGTGAATGTCCGTTCAAGACAAAATCAACATTGTATTGCTCAAAGATCGGCACAAGATCCGTGCGCATGTCTTCATTCCCTTGGTAAAGAAAATACTCTGTAAACGGAACGAAATAATCCGCACTCCATGCATTGGTCCATGGTGGATGATGGAAGAATACGAACAGCCATTGCTGATTGTTGCAACGTAACTCCTCCAATAACCAATTATGCTGATCGCTTCCAATTGTGTAAGGGATGTTTGAATCCAAACAAATGAATTTGGAATTCCCCCAATTGAAAGAATAATAGCGTTCCGTTTGTTGTGGGTTATTGGTAGGTAGATAAAAGTCATCTAGGTACGTCGCTGCGTTATCGAAGTACGTGTCGTGATTTCCAATGGCCGGGAAATGACAGTAGTTTTTGAGAATATCTTTGTAGACGTTGAAATAGATTGCGTCATAATTGTTGCCAATTCCCTGATCGACGTCACCAGTGACAATACCGAAGTCTGATCTTTCTGCATGCATCAAAGTTGCAATTGAGTTTTGAATCGAATTGTCGTAGCCACAATCTCCGTAATGTAGGAATGAAAAATGCGATTCGCCATTCGATTTAGCCGTAAAGAAATGGTCAATGGGAGAGATGTAACCCGCATCCGTGGAC
>JBMSGX010000062.1:0-10641 GCA_049416285.1 Crocinitomicaceae bacterium
GAAGTCAATGATCTCTTCCTGTACCGGTCGATCATTGATATCTTCCTGTTCGTAAATGACCGGGGCCGGCACTTCCTCCATGCGCTCCATACGGTCGATCAACTCTTGTTCGGCTTCATATTCTTCACCCGTTGCTTCTTCGGCTTCTTCCATCGCCTCCTCCATTTCACGGATCATCTCTTCTGCTTCGGCTTCAGCATCTCTTCTATCTCGAACACCGCGTAAGTCTTCCAGCTCAATGATCACGTACTTATCGTTCAACAGAGCTGCAGTCATTTGTAGCTGCAACTGCTTTTCTCCTTCCGAAACAAAAAGCTCTCCACGTAACTGTTTCAAACCGTCACGCTTGCGCATCTCGTATAGAAAGTCTTGATAAACGATCTTCGACCAATCGATCTTCATATTGCGCGTGATGCGCACAAAATCCTGAAAAGAAGCCTCCATCGCATTGTTGAACATACCGTCATTGACATTTGCGCGGATCTCCTCTTTGAACTCCTCTTCTACTTTCATGGCGTCAATAAACGCGTTGATCTCTGCATCAGAGAGCATCAAAGCACGAAACGTTTGGACATCCGCTGTATCTAATTTCTTTAAGCCCTTGATCGTGGCATTGACGCATTTGTCCAGTTTCTTGCCATCTGTAGATTGCGCATTGACATTCAGGGTGATAAGTGCAATAGTTATAATTAGCAGTAACTTCATGGTTGTAGTTTAGGTTTTAAATATAGGGTTTTGCTGGTTTTATTTGGGGCGAATCATGAAAAAATGGAACTAGATTCAACACCTATTAGAGGAAGGATTGATCTTCACTGATATAGAATAGGATGTTTGTTCAGTGTGGGGATCTTATATACCGTACTTATTTCGGCACTATCGATTATCACTCATCTTGTATGCCGACAAAACGAATGCATAAACAGAAAAGGATCACGGCCTGGCGAGTAAATTGCAGGAATTGATTTATCAAAAAATCAACTAAATTTAGGGTATGAAATTACTTTTAATAACGCTTATCAGCACTTTAGGATTCAGTGCATTCGCACAACAAACTATTAATGCATCCATCACGCATGATGGTATGCAACGCGATTATATCTTGTATGTTCCTGCTGTGTACGACGGGACCGTGAATGTTCCATTATTGTTCAACTTCCACGGTTATACGAGCAATGCGAACCAGCAATTGTTTTACGGTGATTTCAGAGCTATTGCGGATACAGCGAATTTTATCATCGCCCATCCACAAGGTACCCTTGACAATACAAATACTACCCACTTCAACGTCGGTTGGGGAGGAAGTACGGTTGATGATGTAAGCTTCACTTCTGCCCTGTTGGATACCTTGATCTCTCAATACGCGATCGATGCAGAGAGAGTTTATTCAACCGGAATGAGTAATGGTGGGTATATGAGCTTTCACCTGGCATGTAATTTAAGTGACCGCATTGCGGCAGTTGGTTCAGTGACAGGTGCTATGGTTCCAACAACAATGTCAAACTGCAATGCTTCTCATACAACACCTGTGATCCAGATCCATGGAACAAACGATGCCACAGTGCCTTACAACGGGGGTGCTTGGTCAGGAGGTATTCCTGATGTGTTAAATTTCTGGGCCACTTACAACGGTTGCAACCCTACACCTGTGATCGAAGCAATGCCTGACATTGACCCAACAGATGGTTCAACGGTTGAAAAACACAGCTATTACGACAACAACGGATGTACGACAGTTCTTCATTACAAGATCACTGGTGGAGGCCACACATGGCCTGGTGCACCGATCGATATCGGAGGAACAAACTACGACATTGATGGGTCAGTTGAAGTGTGGAAGTTTGTGTCACAGTTCAACATCTACGGAGTTATAGGTGCGTGTGAAAGTGCGGATGTAATTGCTTTGGAGGATACGCCGTATGTTGTTTATCCGAATCCAAGTAAAGATGAACTGACAGTAGAAGGACTCAGCGATGAGCTGCAAGATGTTCAGCTCATTTCATTGGCAGGAAGAGTGCTTTTAGAGACAACTCTCAATGAGACAAACAGTAAAATAGACCTTTCAGCTATTCCCACCGGGAACTACCTTCTAAAGGTGGGCAATACAACGCTTTCGGTGAGCAAGGTTGATTAAATCGATTACCTAAGCAACATGGCAAAAAGCGATCCTGGATTAGGCTCCTCGTACAGCAAGGAGATCAAACGGTTGGTGAACGATGACGGTTCTTACAACATAAAACGTCATGGAGCACTGAGCGGATTTCGTGACACCTATAAGTTTCTCATTGAGCTTTCCTGGTGGAAGTTCTTATTGTTCTCCTTGGTCTATTACATTGTGATCAATGTGATCTTTGCAGTATTATACCTAATAGCTGGCGCAGAAAATGTTTCTGGGATTGATCCTGCCATACCGGACTTTGCAGAAATGTTCTTCTTTTCGGTGCAGACCTTTACATCTGTAGGTTATGGATACATGGCACCAATGGGAATCACGACCAACCTTGTTGTTACTTTGGAATCATTCGCGGGTTTGATGAGTATCGCATTGATGGCAGGATTACTCTATGGGCGATTTTCCAAACCAAAGAGCATGCTTGCATTCTCTAAAAACATTCTCATTTCTCCTTTTCAGGATGGAAGAGCTTTGATGTTTAAAGTGGTCAATAAACGTGACGATATACTTCTGAACGCTAATGCGAAAATGATCCTGATCATGGACCGCGGAGGCGCCAAGGGTAAATTCGACAAACTGTATTTCCAATTAGAACTGCAATTAGATCACATCAATTTCTTTCCGCTGACCTGGACCGTTGTTCACCCTATAACGGAAGACTCACCCTTGAATGGTATTTCAGCCCCTGAACTTATAGAGCGCAATTCAGAAGTATTGATCTTGATCGAGGCATTCGACGAAACACATGGTCAAGTGATCACAGAGAAACATGCGTATGGGGCAAATAGCTTATTAGAAGGATACCGTTTTGACAGAAACTTTAGGAGTAACGAATCTGGTGCGATCGAGTTACATATTGATGAATTGGATAAGGTTGTCCGTCAATAATTTCATTCTCTCCAATTAATCTAATCAGAGATTTTGTAATATCTCAGCATAGCTAATAAAAATCATGTTTTACTTCTGATTATTAATTTACATTCGTGTTTCTATCTAGCGATCAAAGTAGAATGCGATGAATTCTCAACTTGATCCAGAGTATTTTAATTACATGGAAATCGAATCAACTAATACTGCTATTCGAGCAGAAACGACATATTCTGCGACTGATCCACAAACAGTCCGATCGTCAAAAAAGCAAATTAGCTTGAAAGGTTGGCGTCTAAAATGGGCGCACTATGTGCATCTAATTAATAATGTAATAGTGGTTATCCGTGTTTATAAATCTCCCATTAAGATCTTTCGCTTACTTCGCAGGTTCCGCAACATTCGTATACAGCTTACGGGGAAGAACCATCTCGGAAAGCTGATCAAGATCAAGGATCGCTATTTCTGGCGTTTGGGAGTACCGGGATGGGAAAGTCCAATCTTTCATCGATTTTTATTGACTGAATTAAACCGAATTGAACCACACAATAGGAAAGTCAACAGAGTCATCAGTACGTTCATTGCTGTAACAAAGAAGTGTCCACTTCGTTGCGAGCATTGCTTCGAGTGGAAGAACCTCAATCAACCAGAACGGCTTTCTATTGAAGACATAGAAAACATTATTATCAATATGCAAGCGGTGGGAACTTCCAATATTGATATTACGGGCGGTGAACCTATGCTTCGTGCGAAAGAACTTGCCCCATTGATAGCGAAATACAATAAGGATTCAGCGTTTTGGATACTTACTTCCGGGTTCAATTTCACGGAAGAAAATGCTAAAATGTTAGCTGATGCTGGACTCACTGGGGTACACGTAAGCCTGGATCATTACCTTCCTGCAGAACATGATAAATTTCGAGGTAAAGAAGGTTCATATCAAGATGCTATCAAAGCCGTTAAATACAGTCTCGATAATGACCTTGTGACCTGCCTGTCAGTATGTTTCACAAAAGAAACTGCAAACAGGGAGTTTGTTTTATCCTTTCTCAATTTGGCCAAGGACCTGGGAGTTGGATTTGTACAATTTCTGGAACCGAGAGCTGTTGGGCATTATGAAGGTAAAGATGTCGCTCTGACAAAAGAACAAATAGTTTTGCTGGAGGAAACTTACAATAAAATGAACTTTGATCGCGAATATATTGACTATCCGATCATTATTTATCATGGCTATTACCAGCGCAGAATCGGTTGTTTCGCTGCAGGTTCCAGGGGAGTTTATATCGATACCAATGGAAATATGCTTTCTTGCCCATTTTGCCAAAACAATTATGGTAGCGCCATTTCCGATGACATTACCAAAACACTCGACTCAATGGAATCAGGAGGTTGCCCATCATTTAGTAACAAAGTAATTCTATAAAAGAGAGATTTAATCAAGTTGAAATGACGAATAATTTCGATCTAGAAATAAATAACCCAACGCCTATTTCATCATCTGGGGTGAAGAATCTAGCTCAGCTTCTATTTGATCCACTGGATCGAAGACCGGAAAATTCAGAAGTTATCTTAAGTCATTTAGGTCATGAGTTAGAACGAATCAGCCTAAATAGACTTCGTTTCGTTGTTGCCGGTCTATATCAGGAGTTTGAACAAATAGGTATTAAGCCGAAACAAACTGTTCTTCTTGGAAGTTTACCCGGAAATAATGAGCTCTATATTTCCATTATGTTCCTGGCCCTTTCGTCTTTTGGCGCACGTGTATTTCTTCCGATGTATATGGAAAGTGAAGATCTGGAAGAATGGATCTCAATAAGTGATACATCCAAAATATTAATGAGTGCGAACGAGGTACAAAACCTGAAGCACCAAAAAGAGAAGAAGAATGCGCTGGATAAGCTCATTACGATCATCGACAACCTTGACGTAGACTTTATCGACTTTAGAAAGGACCTCAATATTGACACTCTCCTTTCTACTTCTTCATTCGATCTCTCAAGCTATTCAGAAAGTATAGAATTTGCGAAGAGCAGTACCGATTTGGAGCAGGAAGCCCTAATTATTACAACATCTGGTACTTCAGGTAAAAGTAAATTAGTTGTCTACAAGCAACAATCGTTACTTAACTCATGTCTTAGCTGGGAAGCAGCAGGTTTCTATTCAAAGGAGCAATTTGGAGGAAGAGGCTTTACTCCATTATTCACGCATACAATGGGGATCAGGGCTTTTTTTAATGCTATTTGGACGGGATCTCCGATGTGTTTAATCATCACTGACTGGTTCTCAGAAAAGCCCGAAATAGTAGCTTATCTGTTACGGAAAATGCAACCGGAGCATATCACCGGTGGTCCTGCAGTATTTAATCTGTTTTTAGAGCTTATTCGCAATTTTCCTGAGCTGAATGAAGTTGCACAAAACTCCTTCAAATGTTTGGTTGGCAGTGGGGCAGCATTTGATGAAAAATTTGAAAACCGAATTCAAAAACAATTCGGACTGATTCCCCACAGTGCTTATGGGACAACAGAAACAATGCAGGCACTAAATACAATTCTCAACTCAGAAGGATATCGAATTGGTATGGGAAAACCATTGCCTGGGGTAAATGTAGGTATGAAAAGCTATGACAGCTCAAATAACATCTATCAGCTTTTTGTAAAGACGCCTTTTCAATGTGATCATATTCTGAATGATTCGCTCTCCTTTACTGAGGATGGATACTTCATCAGTGGTGACCTTGTACAATATGACGGAGAAAATATTATTTACTATGGACGAGAAAAACTAGACTTTATAAAAGATCAGTTTGGCGTTAAAATCCCTTTGAAACTAGTTAAGGAACACTACCGCTCTCTCCATGACGCATGTATTCACATCGAATATTTTTCTATCAACGACACTCCCGGTTTAGCAGCGTTATTATTTGTTGAACCTCAGAAGAAGAGTGAATCGGTTGGTATTAAAAACCAATCAGAGAAGTACCGAAGTTATATTGCTACCGCCAATAATAAACTCCTGGAATCAATTGAACCATTCGAATATAATCATCGATCCATCAAACGTGCGCGTATTATATTTGAAGATGTTCCAAAAACAGCGAAAGGAAATCCTTCTAGGCACCAGATTAAATCCATTTTTGAAAAGGAAATAAAGGAACTGACCGATCCCATGTTGTCCGCTTCCGGAATCATTAATCTTAATTATGAACTCGAATTCACAGATTCTTACTCGAGATATAGCAACCCATACATAGGGCAGCTATTACACACACTTGGATTGGATGTTTCTTACCATCGAGCGAAAGGAAATCACTTATACACATTCATCAAGGGCGTTGACACATCTATTTTAGATATAACAGGAGGTTATGGAACCAATTTACTGGGGCACAATCGGGATGACCTAAAACAATCCGCTATCCAATTTATAAATAATAATGAAGTAGCGATTTCCGATCAGGGCAGTATTCAACATCATCCTGGTGAACTTGCAAAAAAATTGAGCATCAAGCTGGGGCAGTTAACACACAGAAACTACAATGTACTCTTTGGTAATTCAGGAGCTGAAGCAGTAGAAATGGCATTACACCATGCTTTACTTGCCTGGAAAGAAGAGTTTAAGAAACTTCGGGATGCGCAGTTTCAGATTTATGGAGGGGAGTGCGCTGAGTTACTTGAGAAAATCTGGAAAAAAAATCAGAAGATTATCAACTCGGTTCAATGTGGCGTAATTGCTTTAAAGCAGGGGTTCCATGGTAATTCAACCGGAGCCAGATCGGTTCTGGGAAACAACAAGAAACGACTGCTGTTTAAAAACTTAACGAATATTCAACCTCTTTTTATTGACGATGAATCTGCTGAATGGGGAGAAATATTGGAGCAATATTACAGAGAATCCTTGATCTCACTGGAACGCGTTGAATATCATAATGGAACATACTCAACGGGAACATTCAATTTTCCTGGAATTATTGCATCAATTGCAGAGCCAGTAATTGGAGAGGGAGGCGTTCGTGAAGTCAATCAGGAATTTCTACAAGCACTTTCGAAATCCTCTACTCCACTTATTATAGATGAAATTCAATCCGGACTAGGACGATGTGGGACATTTTTAGCTTCTGAAGGAGTTCAGGCAGATTACTATGTTTTTGGTAAAGCCCTAGGAGGTAACCTTACCAAATTGTCTGCAGTCTGCATTGACAGAAAGATCTACATTAAAAAATTTGGTGAGTACTATGTCTCAACTTTCGCCAATGGTGGGTTAGCTACAATGATCGGTTCACGTGTATTGGATATTATCGAACAAGATTCAATTCCTGATCGATGCCGTTCAATTGGAGATCATCTGAACCAACAACTTTTAGATGTTGTTTCAGAATTCCCAGATGTCATCGAGACAATTAAAGGGAAAGGATTGATGCAGGGAATTTATTTCAAAGACTTCTCGAACAGCGAATCCCTCGTTTTACGTAACCTCCACTTGAAGGATAAGCTAGGATACATATTCTCGTCATATCTGTTCCATACACATCATATACGGATATTCCCTACCCTCTCTGCTCCAAATGTTTTGCGTATCGAACCATCAGCTTACATCGACGAGAATGATATTTCTCAATTAGTTGGTGGGTTGCGTAAACTTTGTTCTATCGTACGTTCTAAGGATCTGTATGAACTCCTTTTACCGTTGATGGAAGGCGACACTTTTGAGGATCACACGGAAATGGATGATAAAGCGTATCCTACTGTTCTCGAAAAAGCAGGTGATAATTGTAAAAAAGTAGCCTTTATAGCTCACTACACCCACCCTGTTGCCGATATGAAGATGAGCATGCCAGAATTAAAACAAGCATCTGATACAGGTATTCGAGTCCTCTTCAATAAGATGCAAGTTCTCTTGGAAATGAAACCCTTTCTACTTTACAGAAAGAATCTATTCAATGGTAAAATCAATTTCAGTTTTATTGTAGTTCCACTTGATTCAGCTCAAATGGAAAGAATGCATAAAATGGGTAAACGCAGAGAAGTAGTAAATCACATTCAAGAAGCCGTGAATATGGCTAATGAACTTGGTGCGGAAGTGGTGAGCCTTGGGGCTTATACCTCCATTATTTCTGACAATGGAATGTCCATTGTTGAACCGAAAGGCACAAAAGTTATTACCGGTAACACATTAACTGTAGCAAGTGGTACAAAACACCTGATTGATATTGTTCAGAACTCGCAGGATAAAAGTGCTAAAGCAATTGCAGTAATAGGAGCTGCCGGAAATATTGGTTCTGCCATTGCAGAAACACTTGTTAATAGTGATGTTCTTATTAAGAATCTACACCTGATCGGAAGAAATGAACGAAAACTTGAACGAACATTAGAGCAATTAAATGACACCAACGAAATGCCACAAACGTCAATTTCAACAGAGTTTAAAGCATTAAAAGTTTGTGACATAATCGTGATTGCTACAAACACAAGTGATCCAATTGTATTCAAACATCACTTACCAGAAGATCGAAATGTGATCATTACAGATGTTTCCGTACCTTCTGCTGTTCACAAAAGTGTCTATCAAATGGAAAATGTCACCTACTTACCTTTTTCCTCATTCATCCAATTACCTTATGATTCCGACTTTCTTATGAGTTCTGTTACACCGGCGGGAACAACATTCTGTTGTGCCGCTGAATCAATTCTTTGTGGTTTGGAGCCAAACAATATTGTGCTAAAGGGAAATATTCCCCATCACGCAGTAGATGAGATCATATTACTTGCAGAGAAACATGGACTATTTGAAAATGTACATTCAATAAAGAGTTTTAAAGAACAGCGAACATCATGAGCAGTCGGTCCATATATAATTTCGGTATTTCACAGGAAGACGCTCGAACAGAACTACAAGCATTAGATTTAAAGGAGAGTGATTCATTATTATGCATAGCCAGCGGAGGTGAGATTCCATTAAACCTGCTCGCATTAACGGGATGTAATATCGTTGCATGTGATACTTCAATTGAGCAGATCCACCTTTCGAAATTAAAACTCGCAGCAATACTACATTTAGAACAACATAAAGCAGCGCGCCTAATTGGTTTCTATAAAGCAAAAAACGAGGATCGACTTGCCATCTATGATGAACTTAGACCAAAACTTTCTCAAGAAGAAGTTGATTTTTGGGATAAAAATATTGAAGCCATTCAAAAAGGAGTGATTAATGTTGCGCGATTCGAAAAATACATTTTAAAGTTCTCTTGGGTTCTTCGGTTTCTTTTGGGAAAAGGAAAACTAATGAAGCTAATGACTTTAGAAGACGTTGATGAACAGCGTAATTTCTTTGATAAAAAGATTTCAAATTTATGGGTAAAACTGTTATTTAAAGTTGCCTTCCACCCCAAAATTTATAAGAATAGAGGAATGGATGAACACGGGCTTCAACATCAAAAAGACGCCTCCATTTCGACATTTTTCTACAACCGATTCAGAGATTTTTGCACTTCGACACTTGCCTCAAAGAATTACTATTTTCAGTATACATTTTTTAATGAAGTCCTTTATGAAAAAGCGCTTCCTGAATATTTATGCAAGGAAGGAATAAACAGGATCAGGTCCAATTCAGCAAAGCTGCATTTTGTAAATTCTGACTTCACAAGTGTGTTGAATACCGAGCCAAATGGACGATTTAATAAGTTTCACCTCTCGAATATCGGTGATTGGCTTTCTAAGGATGAAATGGAGTTAGTTTATGAGGCAATACATATGAACGGTGCATCGAACTCGTCCCTGGTCGTTCGTTACATTCATCATAATCATCCAATCCCTGAACATTTTGAGAAGAATTTTAATATTGATTTAGAATTGGGAAAGAAGTTAATCACTAATGATCGTTACCCTTTTTATCAAGTAATTCCAGCAACATATCATCGAGGCTAATGGAAGAAATAGTAAAGGAAATAGACGAGTCATATAATCAAGAGATACTAAACATTATCAGAAGATCTCCCATCACGACTGATCAACTCACACTTTGCTTTGACAGATCTCCTGATTTCTTCGCACTGCCAAAAGCCGGATTTGATCATTCCAAATATGCAGGCTTTATCATTGATCGAAAACTAAAGGGTTTTGTTGGTGTCAGTTACTACACTGCAATGGTAAATGACGAAGCTGAAACGATCTTTTATTACACCAATCTATATGTTCTGCCAGAAGCCCGAAAGCGTGGCTTTTTCTTCCGTTCATCTGAGGTTTTACTTAAAGCCCCTTACAACAATGCTCGTATTGGAGTATCAGTTGTTATGAAGGGAAATGAAAATGCCAATCGATTAGTTGGAAGAAGATCTGAAGACTATCCATTTGTCTTCCCAACAAAGATTTGTGGCTCACTGAGTGTGAAAAACATAGTGATTACACTTAAAAAGCGCGAAGGCAGCTCCTATTCAATTAGAAGAGCAACTAAGGATGATGTCGAGGGAATCGTATTCTTGTTAAAGCAACAGTACGCAGACAGAACTTTTGCACCGCTCGTAACAAAGGAAGAATTCCTTAAAAACATTGAACGTCGTCCCAATTTCGAATTGAACGACTATTTTGTTGCGGTGCAGAATGGTTCAATCG
>JBMSGX010000063.1:0-10533 GCA_049416285.1 Crocinitomicaceae bacterium
GACACGCTCACATCAGAAGCAAGCGAATCAGAAGAAGTCATTGAAGAACCTGTGGCTGAAAAACCAGTTGTTGAAGAGCCGGTAAAAGCTCCCGTTCCAACGAACTCGAAGACCGGATATCACATCATCGTTGGGTCCTTTGGAAATCCAGAAAATGCAGAACGCTTTGCAGCAAAATTAAGAAGCGAGGGAGCGAATACAAGTCTGATACAAGAAAACGGTATGCACAGAGTGAGCTTGGGTAGTTTTAATACAAGAGATGAGGCAAAATCCGCACTTAACTCTATGAAACTTAGTGTAAGTGCGATTATTCATAAGGTAGATTAGGGTTATCAGCTTAACTTTCGGATCAAATCAACGATACGGTTACTGTATCCAGATTCATTGTCGTACCAACCAACAACCTTCACCATATTTCCAATGACTGAGGTTAGCTGTGCATCGTAGATGCAGCTGTGCGGGTTACTGATGATGTCTCTTGAGACAATCGGGTCATTTGTGTACTCCAAAATCCCTTTTAACTCTCCTTCTGAAGCTTTCAGCATTGCATCATGGATCTGTTGCTCAGTCGGAGGATTTTTCACCACCAATGTTAGGTCTGTTAAAGATCCGTCCGGTACAGGAACGCGAATACCAGCCCCGCCAATTTTTCCGTCAAGCTCAGGAAAAACTTTCGCAAGTGCCTTTGCAGCCCCAGTAGTTGTTGGAACAATAGATTCTGCGGCAGCACGCGCTCTTCTCAAGTCTCTATGTGGAGCATCATGTAAACGCTGATCTGATGTATAGCTGTGTACTGTAGTAATGAATGCGCTTTCTATTTCACACAACTCTTTTACCACCTTCACCAGCGGCGCAGCTGAATTTGTTGTGCACGATGCATTTGAAAGCAGCTTACTCGAGAAGTCAAACCCTTCCTCATTCACTCCCAACACTACTGTTGGAACTCCATCTGATTTTGCGGGAGCACTCAAAACGACTTTTTTGGCTCCACCAACAAAATGCTTTGAAGCTAATTCTTCCGTTCTAAATAGACCTGTTGATTCCACAACAGTATCTACACCCATTTCTCCCCAAGGAATATTTTCAGGATCTCTTTCAGCCGTAAAACGAATCACTTTTCCATTTTCAAAATGAATGGAATCACCTTTTACCTCCAGTTTGATCGGCAATCTGCCGTGAACAGAATCGTACTTAAAAAGATGTGCCAATGTCTCTATCGGTGCAAGATCATTCACCAATGCCACCTCTATATCATTCGACTGAAGGATCATACGTGTTACGTATCTACCTATCCTTCCAAATCCATTGATCCCAACTTTTTTCATACGTGTTTTCTATTTACTCGAAGATATAGAAAAAGGGGGCAAAAGCCCCCTTTCCCGAATCAATTATGTACAATTAATTAGTGTACAACCTGAATAAATCCGTGAAGATTATATTCCTCACCAGCGTCATCAGTTGCTGTAATTCTATAGAAGTATGTTCCCTCAGAGACTAACTTACCACCTTCGGTAGTTCCGTCCCAAGAACCTGCAACATCATTGTATGTATAGATCGTGTTACCCCATCTGTTAACAATAACACACTCAAATTCTGCAATCCCTTCTGCAGTAACAAACCATAGGTTGTTTCCATCAGTTGAAGAAAGTGAAATAATGTTCGGAACCTTGATATCACATAACTTATAATCAATTGTAGCTGTATCTAGATGCACATCTCCACATGCATTTGTGATCGATATGATGTAATCTCCTTCGTCAGTAACAGTCAAATACTGCCCTGTTCCTAGCTGCGTTCCATTTACATCGAACCATGTATAGGTCACATCGTTAGGATTCGAAATCGGATCTGTCAATGCATAGATCTCAAATTCAGTTCCATTACACAGTGCTGTATCACTCACTTCGGTATACGGGTAAGGTGGGAACGTCACATAAAGCGATGTATCCATGTTACACGAGTTATCCGTATAGGTGACCAGATATGTTCCCGTAACCGATGCCGAAACCAGCGGATTATCCACGGTCGCATCAGGTAAGAATGTAATAGCTGTGTCAGCAGAAGTCCATACTCCACCTGAGTAAGAAGTTGTTCCTGTCAACTGAACCCCTAAGTTACACCCAAGTGTATCAGCCTGTACTTCCGGTAATGGAAGAACATATAAGAATACTGTCGTATCGTAATCACATCCAAAATCATCTGTAATCTCGTAAGTATAACCATAACTACCAGGAGTGTTCGGCTGAACAACGATCAACGTATCACTCTGGTTTGAAACGATCGTTGGATCATTTTGCCAAGCCTCACTCACAACAATGTTTTGGTAAGAAGAAGCTCCTGGGAAGAATGAAGGATCAAAGAAAAGGCCCCATTCGAAAATATATCCATCATCAATACCAAGGTTATCCTGTACGATGATCGTCCATTGCCCGTTCACAGGACATCCTGCAAATCCTGCAAAATCATCCTCTGGCAAATAAACTCCGTTCGGGTTCATTGAAGGTCCATTGTTTCCGAAGTTTGGTGCTGGAATTGTGTTTCCTGCCGCCAATTCAGTTGGGTAGTCACCCCAGTCGTTAAATACAGAAGAGAAACAGTATTCCCATCCTTCTCCGGGACCACCGCCCCCACTGTCATCAATTGGATCTCCAAGGTATGTTCCTCCACCTGATGTACCTCCAGGAATAAACCCAGGGCTATAAGAATTTAGTAGAGTTACTTGCGTTCCATTTGGACACTGAAGTGCGATCTCTAAGTCACCCAAATAAGAGTGTTCCATAGTGATACACACCATGTTAAGGTCTTGTGAGTTGCTGATCGTAGCTCCCTGCGGGAACCCACTAATATCGATCGGAGCCTGATATTGTGCCCCCGAACCATCTGGAAGGTAAGTAAGTCCTGCAAATGACCCACCCAATTCAAATGTTCCTGGAGGGATATCAATACCTACCGTATCGGTTGGCGTCACACCCCCGATCAAGTTTGTATTCTGACCAAGACACACAGTATCTTCTTCTGGTCCTGTTCCAGCGAAACTAGGCAAAATTGATACCCTAACTTTACAAAGCATTCTCTCGATCTGAGGGAAGGCATCTGTAATTTTAAGATCAACTAAATATCCGCTTCTAGCGGGAGGTGTAAACCAAATAGAGTCGTTATTCGGATATGTTCCTCCGTCACTGATGTACCACTCATAAGCAACATTGTTTACGTTTTGAGAGTAACCGTAACCAGTGCTCTCCAAAGAATTTGGAAACAATGGTTTAGCAACAAACAAAATACTATCTCCGAAACATACATCAACAAATCCTGTGTCCAATGGGTCTAGCGCATTCGCTCCCTGTCCATTCACAAATGCTTCAATATGCGGTTCAAAAGGCTGGGCCTGGTTACCACACTGTGCATTTGCAGACCAACCAGTTCCTTCAACTGCGCCGTCTGAAATAAATACAACCGTCAAACAACCTGATGGGTTATTCCATGAAGCTGTGTATGCAAATCCGTTTGGATCAGTAACCGAGTTATGAGCTCCTAAAAGCGGTGCACTCGTGTTTGGCCCGTCATAAACATAGATCGAATCAGAACCGTCAACATCAAACGTAAATCCAGCGTTGATCGCGAAGGTCAATGTCATTTTAGTACCCTGTGTCAGATCCGGACAAAAAACTGTTGTATCGTTGAAGTTTGCTGAATAGTTCCCTGCGTTCCCATCGTCAAAAAAGTTGTTACCACCAACACCGAAAGTACTACAGTCAGCTGGGTTAGACTCTGTATATCCAACATCTCCCATGATCACGTTCTGACCAAAGGCAAGAGTACTTGTTAGAATTCCAAAAAGTAAAAATATCTTCTTCATAACGCTTACTTTCCAAGTTCATTATCCAACACCCAGATCGACTTAACAACCAACATTTTGTCAGTCCCTTCGATCTTGAAGTACTGGTTTGAGTTAATAATATCTAACCCTAGGTCAGCGAAAGTCGGATTATCTCCATTCACAGTGATCACAGGTAGATCTGTTTCCTTCCCCGAAGGAAGATCAGTTACATACACTCCATTATCAAGTGCATACTCATACCTTTTTAGTGTGGAAGGATCATTTTGCTCCATGGATACCAACTGGTCGTGATCGAATTTCTTCAACAGACGACTGTCGTAATTTTGAGCAGAAACGAATCCGATAGAAAGCGTCAAAAACGCAGCAGACATTAGCAGTTTCATTGTAGTTAATTTGTTTTTCAATAGTCAAGACCGAATTTGTGTATAAATAGTTGCATTTGATGAAAACTTCAACAAATTCGGCCCCTAAAATTAAGTATTTAAACTTAGTTTTGCAACGTATAGAAAACACACTAACTCAAAGGAAAATCATGGATATAGCTCTTGATAAAATAGCCTCACAAGTAAGGAGAGACATTGTACGTATGGTAGCTGCTGTAAAGTCAGGTCACCCGGGTGGATCACTTGGTTGTGCAGACTTTCTTACTGTATTGTATTTCGATGTGATGAACATAGATCCTTCCAACTTCGATATGGATGGAATGAACGAAGATGTTTTTTACTTGTCGAACGGTCACATTTCTCCGGTTTGGTATAGCATTTTGTCAAGAAGAGGATATTTTCCAGTAAATGAATTAGGAACTTTTAGAAAGATCTCAAGTCGCCTCCAAGGACACCCGTCAACAGATAAAGGGTTGCCAGGTATTCGAATGGCATCTGGTTCACTTGGTCAAGGTCTTTCTGTTGCTATTGGAACGGCGGAAGCTAAAAAACTAAATCAAGATAAATCGATCGTATATACACTTCACGGAGACGGTGAGCTTCAAGAAGGACAGATCTGGGAAGCTGCTATGTATGCCGCTGCTCGTAAGGTTGACAACCTTATCGCAACAGTTGATTACAACGGTCGTCAGATCGATGGAGACGTGGAAGATGTGATCTCTTTGGGAGACCTTGCAAAAAAATGGCAAGCTTTTGGATGGGAAGTAATTGAAATGGATGGTCATAACATCGAAGAGATCCAGTCAACCATGAAGAAGGCGAAGGACATGTGCGGACAAGGCAAACCGATCGTGATTCTAATGAGAACTGAAATGGGTCAGGGTGTTGACTACATGATGGGGACACACAAGTGGCATGGTGCTGCTCCGAACGAAGAGCAACTAGAAGCTGCACTCGCGCAACTTGATGAGACTATTGGAGATTATTAATTGAAGACGTTTTTAGTCATATTATCAGTATTACTGGTCGGCTGGGCTCAGGCACAGGATGATCAGTTAACACGCATTCTTTTCATACTGGACGCATCGAACAGTATGAATGCAAAGTGGGGTGAACAAACACGTATTGAAGCAGCGAAAGAACTGCTTTCAAAAACAGTGGAAGACCTTGACGGAGTGCCAAACCTGGAAATGGGACTACGTGTGTATGGACACCAATCGCCAATCACTGCAACCTTCCAAGATTGCAACGATACGAAGCTTGAAGTACCCTTCGGAACAAACAACATCTCGGCAATATCGCATAAGATCAGTACGATCAAAGC
This sequence comes from Crocinitomicaceae bacterium, assembly GCA_049416285.1. Taxonomy (GTDB): domain Bacteria; phylum Bacteroidota; class Bacteroidia; order Flavobacteriales_D; family Crocinitomicaceae; genus UBA4466. Next base: position 5,546 of record JBMSGX010000063.1, read on the forward strand.
AAAAGGAACAACGCCAATTGCGCGGTCACTTGAAGCGGCAGCAGATGATTTTCCGGATAACCAGTCGCGAAATGTAATTATCCTGATCACTGATGGATTGGAAGCGTGTGACAATGATCCATGTGTTGTTGCCAAGAAGTTAAAAGACAAAGGTGTGAACGTTACGCCTTTCGTAATCGGTCTTGGGATGGACCTTTCTTACCTGGAAAAATTCAACTGTATTGGTACTTACATGGATGCCGAAACGAAGGAATCATTTACAAAGGTTCTGGAAACCGTTGTCCAGAAAGCGCTTGTAAACACAACTGTGCAGATCAATTTGAACGACATCTATTCGAAACCGACCGAAACGGATGTAACGATGTTCCTATACAAGGCAGGTACAACAGAACTTAAATACACATTTACACATACACTTAACAGGTACGGTAATCCCGATACGTTAATCCTCGATCCGGACTTCAAATACGATCTCGTAGTAAATACAACTCCTCGCGTTGAAAAAAAGAATATCGAGATCAAACGAAACATTCACAACACGATCGAAGTAGATTGCCCTCAAGGATATATTCAATTCCGTTTCAAAAATGCAAACCGTCCATATCAAGTCGAATCAAGAGTAATGTTGAAAGGTGATGGCAACACCTTAAACACTCAAAAGGTTGGAACTTCCGATAAATATCTTGTAGGGAATTATGACGTCGAGATACTCACACTTCCAAGACTTAAATACACAACATTTGTTGAGCAAAACGGAGTCACTTATATCGATATCGACGCTCCGGGATACATGAAGTATTCTGCTGGGAACCCAATTGTGGGCCAAGTTTTCTTTCAAGCGAATGACGGATCATGGGAATGGGTGTGTAATCTGACGGATGGATACAAATCAGGCAATTTCCAGCTTCAACCTGGAGCATACCGTGTGGTATACAGACCAAAAAATTTAAAATCAAGTACATATACGATCCAGAAAGATTTCAGGATCACTTCAAATAAAACTACAACGCTGCAATTATGATGGAAACATTGGAAATCGAAGTTCTAGGGAAAAAGGATACAAGATCAGGATTTGGTGAGGGGCTCTTAGAAGTTGGTAAACAAAATAAAGACGTGGTAGCACTTTGTGCTGACCTTACGGGCTCGCTAAAAATGAACGCTTTTCAGGATGAGTTTCCAGAGCGTTTCTTCCAGGTAGGAATTGCAGAAGCAAACATGATGGGCATCGCGGCTGGATTAACTGTTGGAGGTAAAATCCCTTATACAGGAACATTTGCGAACTTCTCAACGGGTAGAGTTTATGACCAGATCCGTCAGTCGATCGCTTACTCTCAAAAGAATGTAAAGATCTGTGCTTCTCACGCAGGAATTACATTGGGAGAAGATGGAGCGACACACCAGATCCTGGAAGATATCGGAATGATGAAAATGCTTCCAAACATGACTGTGATCGTACCTGCTGATTTCAACCAAACCAAACAAGCAACGATAGCAATCGCTAAACATGAAGGCCCGGTTTATCTTCGTTTTGGAAGACCATCTGTCCCCATCTTCGTAAAACCGGATGCTAAATTCCAAATTGGAAAAGCGGACAAGATCTTTGACGGTACTGATGTAACGATCATCGCATGTGGTCACTTGGTATGGAAATCAATTGAAGCAGCGCGTATTTTGAACGAAAAAGGCATCTCTGCAGAAGTAATAAATATGCACACGATTAAACCTTTTGACGCAAAAGCTGTCTTAGACTCTGTAGCGAAGACAGGATGTGTGGTAACTGCTGAAGAACACATGTTAAATGGAGGACTTGGAGACTCAGTAGCACAAGTTCTAACCAGAAACATGCCAGCACCACAAGAGTACGTTGGAGTCAATGACAAGTTTGGAGAAAGTGGTACTCCGGATGAGTTGATGTCAAAATACGGTTTAGACACTCCTGATATTGTCGCTGCAGCAGAACGCGCAGTACAAAGAAAACAGTAAGAGAAAGATGCAATCCAGACCTGATGATAAATACATATTGACACTTTTTCATCAGGGTGGAAGAAATACGAATGAAGCATTTCGTCTTCTTGTAGACGCTTATGGTGAAATGCTGTATCGTCAGATCAGACAGATCACAAGAAATCATGAACTTACGAATGACATTTTGCAGAATGTCCTGGTAAAAGCTTTCCAAAAACTGGACGGCTTTAAGGGCGATTCTGCACTTTACACGTGGCTATACCGCATTGCGCGCAATGAAACATTAAACTATTTGGATAAAGAGAAAAGACGAACCGGTGTAGATCTGGACGAACCCGTATTTGAGATCTTAGCCGGATCACATTCTTTGGAGCAGATCGATGGAGAACAAATCCAGGAATTACTCATGAACGCTATTGATGCCCTACCGGAAAAACAGGCCGTTGTCTTTCAATTGAAATATTTCGAAGAGTTGAAATATTCGGAAATAGCAGAAAGACTAGGTACCAGTGAGGGTGCCTTGAAGGCTAGCTTCTTTCATGCCAAAGAGAAGATCAAAGAATTTTTATTGAATCAATTAAACCAATAACTCAATTAGCTGTCAAAGAAAAAGATGAAAGAAAACGAAGACATATTTGGACATCTAAAAAAGAGAAAGATCGAAACTCCTTCCAAGGATTATTTCGATGCTCTCACGGCGTCTATCATCGAACAAGAATCAAATGAGACGAAAGTAATTCCGATTGGACGAAAGATCTTTTATTGGTCAACTGCAGCTGCGGCGATTCTCGTTGTTGGGTTTTTCTTATTCAACATTCCACAACAGACGGAAACAAATATTCTTGCGCAGCTTGACGATGTCACAACAGAAGAACTGATCGCATATGTTGACGAGAACATTGATGATTTTGATGCCGACCAGCTTGGTGAAACTTTGAGCGATGAAGAGATCGAGAAGCTAGATGAAGAGCTGAGTCCTGAAATGTCGGACATCTCTTACGTTGAGTCATCTGAATCCATCTCTTTTGATGATATCGATGAACAGGAAATATTGGATTACCTCGAGTTGGAAGACATTGATCTTGATGAACTTGAAAATGACTTTATTTAAAATGAATACCATGAGAAATTTAAAACCATTTTACGCACTTGTACTTTTTGTATTCTTTGCGATTGGAACTGTAAACGCACAGCCTCCAGGTAAAGAGAGACCGAATAAAAAAGAGAAGATCGAGCAATTGAAGATCGCCTTTATCACAAAGGAGTTAGAACTTACAGCTGATGAAGCAGAAAAATTCTGGCCGGTTTACAACGAAATGTCTGAAAAGATCCACGAAAAGAAAAAGGAAGAACGCAAATTGCAAAAAGAGCTTAAAGAGGATTTTGAAACGCTTTCTGATGCAGATATCAAGTCTAAATCACAATCTATCTTAAGCAGTGAGGTTGAACAAGCCGAGCTTAAGAAAGAGTATCATGATAAAATTGCTGATGTCATCGGCTATAAAAAAGCAACAAAACTGCTAAGTTTGGAACAGCGATTTAAACGCGAGCTGTTAGAACAAATGAAGGGTCGTCAAGAACCTCCACATGGAAGACCAGCTCCGAACAGACCGGATTAATGAGTCAAAAAAAAGATTTTCTTGCCGGATTAGGACAAACCAACCCATTTCCCTTCTTGATCGAAGTGGACAGTGCGGAAGGTATTTACATCAAGGATAAAAACGGAAAATCCTACATGGATATGATCGCAGGAGTTGCTGTCAATAATATAGGACACAATCATCCCAAAGTTGTCAATGCCATCAAAGAACAAGTTGACCGACACATGCATGTCATGGTGTACGGTGAATTTGTGCAAGACCCCCAACTTGATCTAAGCAAGAAACTGATTAACAAGCTTCCCTCTCATCTCAACTGTGTTTACCCAGTGAATTCAGGGACTGAAGCGAATGAAGCGGGTTTAAAGCTTGCTAAACGGGTTACCGGAAGAAGCGAACTCATTTCATTTCGCGGGTCATATCACGGAAGTACGCATGGCTCTTTAAGTGTTTCGGGAAATGAAGTCAAAAAGATGGCTTTTCGACCATTATTACCAGATGTGCGCTTCCTTCAGTTTAATCACCTGCCAGACCTTAATGCGATAACAGAAAAAACGGCGGGTGTCATTATTGAAACCATTCAGGGAGATGCCGGAGTTCGTATTCCATCAAAAGAATATTTACAAGCATTACGTGCAAGATGCACCGAAGTTGGCGCCCTGCTTATTTTCGATGAGATACAGTGCGGAATGGGAAGAACAGGAAAACTGTTTGCATTTGAGCACTTTGATGTTAGTCCAGACATACTAACTCTTGGAAAAGCACTTGGTGGCGGTATGCCTATTGGCGCACTCGTATCTTCTGAAGCCTTCATGAAAGAGTTCACGTATGAGCCTATGCTTGGACACATCACAACATTCGGCGGACATCCAGTTGTTTGCGCAGCAGCGGCAGCATGTTTAGACGTATTAGATTCAGAAATAGATTACAACGAAGTTGAACGATTAGCAAGGTTACTCGCCGACAAGGTAAGTACACATCCAGAAATTAAAGAAGTCAGACGAATTGGTTCAATGTTCGCGTTCGATATGGAATCGCAAGAGCGTGTGGCAAAAGTTGTTGAGAAATGCCTTGATTACGGATTGATCAGCTTCTGGTTTTTATCACACCCTTACAGTTTCAGACTCTCTCCTCCGTTAAACATTACCGAGGAAGAGATCATCAAAGCTTCGGACATTATTCTTCAAGCGATCGAAGAAACTCAAGAATAACTGATTTCAATTGGTTGTACTCCTCTACCGTGATGCAATAAGGAGGATTGATAAAGATCGTATTTCCTAAAGGTCTTAGAAGCACACCATTTTTCAGGAAGAACTTATATGCCCTATCTCTAATAGATGAGAAATAAGTGTTCCCGGCTTCGTTCTTCACACTGAAAGCCAGAATCGTTCCTTGCTGACGAACATTCTCAACAGATTGCCATTG
>JBMSGX010000064.1:0-10496 GCA_049416285.1 Crocinitomicaceae bacterium
ATATCCTTCGTTCGAGCAAGCCGAGCCGTTCCCCCACCTTCTTCCACAACGGCCCGCATTCCCTCTACAACCGGAGCAAAGTGAACTTGATCAACCATTGTGTAATGCTTCTCCCTGTATTCTTCAAGTGGCCCCCCCTCACCGATAGATTTCACGAAGTGAGGAGTGTAATACCATCCTCTGTTCGCCATGATCGCCGCCAAATTAGCCATGTGTAAAGGCGTTAATGTCACCTCTCCCTGACCAATAGAAATTGAATAGATCGTTGAAAACTGCCAACGGTGATGGCCGTACCACTTATCGTAATATTTTGAATCAGGGATTCGTCCGGGTCTTAATCCTGTAATATCTGTTCCCAGTTTTTGTCCAAAACCAAAGCTTTTCATGTATTGCGCCCAACGGTCTAATCCAACTTCAGCGTCATGATAGGCATTTTTCTTTTTACCCTGGTGAACGATTTTTCTTGTGACGTAGTAGAAATATGGGTTACAGGACATCTTCACCGCCTGAGATACATTCTGTGCAGATGGGTGACCATGACATCCAACCAAACTCTTCGTGCATGGAAAACCGGAGTCTTTTGTGATCACACCTTCCTGCATCCCGATGAGCGCTTGTGCCAATTTGAATATCGATCCGGGAGGATATTCTGATGCCAGCGGTCGAGGAAACAGCGGTTTATCCGGATGATTTAATAGCTTCGGATAATTCTCGCGGATCTTTCTGTTACCAATCAATAGGTTTGGATCATAATTAGGCGAAGAAACCATAGCGAGTATCTCTCCGGTGCTTGGTTCAAGGGCAACGATAGTCCCTTTCTTATTCTTCATCAGCTTTTCGCCGTATTGCTGCAAGATTACATCCAATCCAAGATGAATAGGGTCTGCCTGCACAGCCAAGGTGTCATACTTTCCGTTTTCGTAGGAGCCCACCTCATTGTTAAGTGCTGATGTCACAATATACTTTACACCCTTTACTCCACGGAACTGATTCTCGTAGTAACGCTCAATTCCCGCACGCCCAATAACACTTCCCGGTCGGTAGAAACGATCTTTTTCAATTTCTTCACGGTTTACTTCGGAGAGGTACCCTAAGATATTAGCGCCACAGGAATAAGGGTAATTACGCATGCTCGACACTTCCTCAAAGAATCCGGGAAACTTTGGAAGGTGAGGGGCTATTGCCGCCATCTCTTCTGCGGTGAGTTCCTTGATGAACGGATAAGCCCGTATTTTTTGGTAATTGGATGTAGTTTTGCCTGTGTGGGGGTTGGTATACGTCCCTTCTCCCGACACAATATCTCTGAATCTATTTCGAACATCTTCAACCTCCCAACCGATGAGTTTAGCAAATTCAACCGTATCTAATTCGGTGATGTTCTTCTCGACCATCATAAGGTTATAATAGGTTCGGTTGGAAATGATCTTTTTCCCAAACCGGTCAAACACTACCGCCCTTGGAGGTGTGATCTGTCTTCGTTTCTCAGCGATCTGTTGAGCCCGTAATTTCCAGGAGTCATCCACCACCTGCATGTAAAATAACTTAAACACGTAGATGACACCGATCAACACAAAGAAGGTGATGATCACATATTTTCTAGAATCAAATTTCATTTTTCTTCGGACGCTTAACTAGAAGATAATGAACGAGTATTGACAAGACAAATGAAAAAACAACACTCAAGAAGGTTTTCTGCAGGATCAGTAATATCTCACTGAATTTGAACATCTCCAAGGAGAAGAACCATAAGTGATGGACCAATAGCAACAGTCCGTAAGATCTGAAGAACCAAGACCTTCCCATGGAGAACATGTCCGGCTCAATCAAAGGGTCGTAACCATCTCTTGGTGCAAACAGGTCAAACACGAACGGTCTGGCAAATGCAACAGCGAGCAACGCAGATGTGTGCAACCCATACGTATTAGACATCGCATCGATGGACATTCCCATCACAAATGCTATTGACATTAACAGAATAACACTCATCTCAACCGGAAGGAACAGAATAAACATCGGATAGATCATCCCCTGAATTCCAGATCCAACCTCTAACTGGTTCAATACCAGCACCTGGATCAATACCAGAAATATAAACCGCCCTATATACTTAAATGGATTCATTGTTCTCCAGCGGGTAAATTTGCCTCCAGCTCTTCTTGTTCATTTTTAAGTAAGTTCTTGATCACATAAGCGCGCTGCACTTTCCTGAAATCAACCGAGAACTTCACAGTAATATCCCAAAGTGGTTGTCCTTCTACAACTTCCGTTTTCGTAATAATTCCAACAGGAATCCCTCTTGGGTAGATCCCGGCACCTCCCCTTGTGATCACTTTTGACCCTTTCTTGATCATTAAGTCGTTCGAAACTCCGGTCATTGATCCGTACCGTGGATCTTTTCCATTCCACTTCAATATTCCAAACTCTCCCGACCCTTCGATCAACACATCCACATTTATATCCTTGGTCAAGCACGACTTCACCACGGAATAATGGCTATTTGAATTATGAACGATACCTATTACACCTCCATCACTGAAAACTCCCATACCCCGCTCAATACCCTGGGCCTTGCCCACATTTAACGTGAAGTAGTTATTTCGCTTATCGTACGTCGAGTTGATGATCGTAGCAGCTACAAAATCATACTGCTGTTTCCAAAGTGTATCATTGATACGAACCAAATTACTGTCATTCCCCGTTTGGTTCTCCATAGAGATCCTACTTTGCTTAAGCATGCTTCGCAGTCGAATGTTCTCCTTTTGCAGCCAGGTGTTATTCTTGGAAAGATTAAAGTGCTTTGTAATATCATTTCTGTACTCGAGTATTGTGCCCGAAACAGTAGATGCCGTAGTCATCCATTGCGCTCTCGGAAATGATATAAAAGTGAAGTAAAAAGTAAGCGCAACACCCTGTAGTAAAGCAAAATACAACAGCACCCTGAACCTCCTGATAAAAGCTAGAAAATTGCGCACAAACAAAAATAAGAAAAAGAGAGCGCGCTATACTGCGAAAATGCCGTGTCTTAACAGTTTTTATTAACTATTTATCTGTGGACACAAAACTCAATCCTAAAACTGGATTTAGGAACCCGATAAAATGCTGATTAACAGAATGCTTAGTCTCTGATCAAGAACTGGAACTTATCGATGTTTTTCAAAGCGATCGCCGTACCTCTTGCCACCGCTCTTAACGGATCTTCGGCAATGTGAACAGGAAGCTTCGTCTTCATTGAAATACGCTTATCCAATCCTCTCAACATTGATCCTCCACCAGCAAGGTAAATCCCTGTTTTATAGATGTCTGCTGAAAGCTCCGGTGGCGTCATCTCTAATGCGCTTAGGATCGCTTCTTCGATCTTAGAGATCGTTTTGTCCAATGCGTGCGCTACTTCCACGTATGAGATTACGATTTCTTTAGGAATACCTGTCATAAGGTCACGACCTTGAACCGCGTAATCATCCGGCGCGTTATCCAGCTCCGGAAGTGCTGCCCCAACATTGATCTTGATCTCCTCTGCGGTGCGCTCACCAACAAGAATGTTGTGCTGACGACGCATGTATTCTTCAATATCTTTTGTGAAGTCATCTCCTGCCACACGTATAGATTTATCACAAACAATACCTCCAAGTGCGATCACGGCGATCTCCGACGTACCACCACCTATATCGATGATCATGTTACCCATTGGCTCTTCCACATCGATACCGATACCTATCGCTGCTGCCATTGGCTCATGGATCAAATAAACTTCTTTGGCACCTGCATGCTCGGCTGAGTCACGCACGGCTCTTTTCTCTACTTCAGTAATACCCGAAGGAATACAGATCACCATTCTCAAAGAAGGGTTGAACAGGTTTCTTGATGAACCGATCATTTTGATCATTCCACGGATCATTTGCTCCGCTGCCTGGAAGTCCGCGATCACTCCATCTCTCAATGGACGCACAGTTTCGATCAACTTATGGGTTTTACCATGCATTTGCTGTGCACGTTTCCCAATCGCCACAACCTTTCCTGTCTGGATATCTTTCGCAACGATAGACGGCTCGTCTACCACCACTTTGTCATTCATGATGATCAATGTGTTTGCTGTACCCAGGTCAATCGCTATTTCCTGTGTTAAGAAGCTAAATAAACCCATCTGCTATTCGTATCGTAGTTCTGTATTATGTCTAATTATACTCAAATTCTCTCAAAAGGTAATCAATTAGTGCTTAAAATGACGATTTCCTGTGAAAACCATTGCCATTCCGTGCTCATCGCAATAATTGATAGATAATTCATCCTTGATGGATCCTCCAGGCTGGATCACTGCATTGATACCTTCAGCATCTGCAATTTCAACGCAGTCAGGAAATGGGAAAAAGGCATCTGAGGCCATTACCGCTCCATTCAAGTCAAAGTTAAAGGACTTCGCTTTGTGAATCGCTTGACGCAAAGCATCAACTCTTGATGTTTGACCTGTTCCACTCGCTAAAAGCTGACCGCCCTTTGCAAGTACGATCGTATTCGATTTTGTATGCTTCACCAATTTATTAGCGAACAACAGGTCATCGATCTGCTCCTCTGTTGGTGCCACTTTAGTTCTGGTTTCAAGATTACCTCGATCATCTGTGATCAGGTCCTTGTCTTGTTCCAACACTCCATTCAGTATCGTTCTAAATTGACGCTTCGGCAGCTCAACATCTTTCTGTACCAGAATAATTCTGTTCTTTTTACTCTTCAATAGCTCAAGTGCATCTTCTGCATATCCAGGCGCAATAACCACTTCACAAAACAACTCATTGATCTGTTCAGCTGTTGCGAAATCGATTGCCGTGTTGCTGATCAAAATTCCTCCAAAGGCACTCACAGGATCACCTGCCAATGCGTCTTTGTAAGCTTCCGCTATCGACGCTCTCGTTGCTAATCCACATGCATTGTTGTGCTTCAGAATTGCAAAAGTAGGAGCATCGTTTTTAAACTCATCCATCAAATTTACCGCTGCATCAACATCCAGTAAGTTGTTGTAAGAAAGTTCTTTACCGTGCAGTTTCTCAAACATTGCATTCAGATCTCCGTGGAAGATTCCTTTTTGATGTGGATTCTCACCGTAACGCAATACTTGCGCATTCTTTACACTTTGCTTGAAAACTTCTTTTTCTCCGGCATTGAAGTATTTGAAGATCTCTGTATCGTAATGACTAGAAACATCAAATGCATCTCTTGCAAACCCTTTTCGGTCATCTAGTGAAGTTGTCCCTTCATTATTTTTTATGATCTCAAGGAATGGCGCATACTGTTCTTTCGACGGAATGATCACTACATCCTTGTAGTTTTTGGCCGCCGCACGGATCAACGAAATCCCTCCAATGTCGATCTTTTCAATGATGGCTTTGTGCTCTGCACCAGATGCAACAGTGTCCTCGAAAGGATATAGATCAACGATTACCAAATCGATCTCAGGAATGTCATATTCTGCGATCTGTGCCTGATCATCAGCAAGGTCTCTTCTATTCAAAATCCCGCCAAATACTTTTGGGTGAAGTGTTTTAACACGACCTCCAAGAATTGAAGGATAAGAAGTTAAGTCCTCCACGCGCTCTACGTTGATTCCAAGATCTTCAATGAAAGCTTGTGTCCCACCTGTTGAGTAGATCGTTACTCCGTTCTTGTCCAACTCCTGCGCTATAGGAGCCAACCCGTCCTTGTCAAAAACGGAAATTAATGCTGATTTGATCTTTTTTCTGTCACTCATTTTCGTCTGCAGTTTACCTGATGCTTATTTCTAATTGAGAAAGCGCAAAATTACTGCAAATAATTAGTTTCGCGGGTAGTTGCAGAGAAAAATATTCGGTTGTTTTCCACTTAATTTCAACATGTAAAATTTACGCCTCGTTTCTTTCTTCGCATTTGACTATTTTTGCTGTAAATCAAGGAGCTGTGAGAAAGATCTGCCTGGTAGAAGATGAAAAAAGTATTTCTGAGCTGGTTCAGCTGAACCTGGAGCTTGAAGGATATGATGTCACGGTATTCGATCATGGTCAAATTGCAAAGAATGCGCTAACCGATCCAGCGATTTATGACCTGATCATTCTCGATGTAATGCTCCCCGGAGTTAGCGGCATCGATCTGTGCATATATATTCGCACGCTGTCAAACGTTCCTATCCTGTTTTTATCGGCTAAAGGAACTACTGGCGATCGAATAGCAGGGTTAAAAGCAGGAGGTAACGATTACCTACCAAAGCCTTTTGATCTTGAGGAGCTCTTACTTCGAGTCGGCGTTCTCGCCCAAACTGACGATAATGCGGAAGATGAAACGATCCAGATAGGAAATCACATCGTGAACTTTAAGACCTTTGCTGTGAAGAACACAGAAACACATGAGGAGGTTGAGCTATCTAAGAAAGAGATCGGCATCATACGCTTGTTTCTGCGTAAAAAAGGAGAAGTTGTATCAAGAAACGAAATCCTTGATGAAGTTTGGGGGGCTGACCAATACCCTACCACTCGAACCATTGATAATTTTATTCTGAACCTACGTAAAATTTTTGAGGAAGACCCACGTTCACCGAAGTATATTCATTCTGTGCGTGGAGTCGGTTACAAGTTCACGTTGTAAGAAGTGTTACTTTTGATTCCTCTCGATATTTAAATATGCGACAAACAAAACAACTGAGATACGATAAAGCTTACTTAAGAATGGCCGATACCTGGTCAGAATTAAGTCACTGTCAACGCAAAAAAGTGGGTGCAATCATCGTAAAAGATGGTATGATCATTTCCGATGGATACAATGGGACACCAAGCGGATTTGACAACTGCTGTGAAGATGATAAGGGTGATACACACTGGTTTGTGCTACACGCTGAGGCTAATGCCATCCTAAAAGTGGCTAGGTCCACGCACAACTGTAAAGGAGCCACATTGTATCTTACGCTTTCTCCTTGCAAAGATTGCAGTAAATTAGTGTTGCAGGCGGGAATCGAACGAGTTGTTTTTATGAAATCGTACAAGGATCAAAGCGGTGTTGAATTTCTTTCAGCATCCGGAGTAGAGGTTGTACAAATTGAGAATGTGGATGGAGAGTAAAAACTCATTTTATATCCCGATTGCTATGGCTGCATGTATAGCTACCGGTCTTTTTTTAGGCAGCTCTTTTGGGTCAAGACAGCCGAGCACAATGGGCATTTCCTCCGACAAAGCACGGAAGATCGAAGACATTTTGCAAATTCTTGACCAGCGCTATGTTGACAGTGTAGACGTAACTGATGTCTACGAGCAGGCGATCAGTGACATGCTTCACAACCTGGATCCGCATAGCAACTATATCAGCGCAGCTGAAGTTCAACGTGCTGAAGAGTCTATCCGCGGTGAATTTAAAGGAATCGGGGTACGCTTCTTTGTGATTCGAGATACACTTTGTGTGACGAATGTGTTAAAGGATTCTCCATCAGAAAGAGCAGGTCTTGAATCGGGTGATAAGATCATACAAATTGACACTTCGAATGTAGCGAGTGTGAAGATTACCACAGAAGAGGTGATGAAACAACTTAAAGGACCTGAAGGGACAAAAGTTGATCTGAAGATCCTGAGAAACGGAAAGGAACTGCAAAAAACGGTGACGCGAGGAGCCATTTTTGTAGAAAGCGTTGTGGCACCTTACATGGTGAATAAAGATGTTGGCTATGTCAAGATCAACAGCTTCTCTATCAATACAAGTAAAGAATTCAGATTGGCAACTATGCGTTTGCTCGAGCAAGGCATGAAGAAGATCATCATAGACTTGCGTAATAATGGTGGTGGTGTCTTACAGTGTGCAACCGACATTGCGGATGAATTTATTGAAGCAGACAAATTACTCCTTGTTACTCAAGGGCTTCACGAAGCACGCAGTGAATATCGTGCAACGAATCGTGGAATGCTTGAAGATATTGATGTTGCCGTATTGATCAACTCGCAAAGTGCTTCTGCTTCTGAGATTCTTGCCGGTGCCCTTCAGGATAATGATAAGGGAACGATCATAGGAAGACGCTCATTTGGTAAAGGACTTGTCCAGGAAGACCGTCAGCTGGCTGATGGAAGTGTTTTGCGATTGACTATTGCCCGTTATTATACTCCAACAGGACGTTGTATTCAGCGTGAGTATAATGGAGACTTCCATGATTACACCACAGAAACATATGACCGTTACGAGAGCGGTGAAATGTATGAGCTTGATTCATCTTCATTCGTCAACAACGAAAAATTTACAACACCGGGCGGTAAAACTGTATACGGTGGCGGTGGAATTTTCCCGGATGTATTTGTTCCGCTTGATTCAATTGGATTCACAAGCTACTTCAATCAGCTGAGATACTCTGACGCATTTATCTGCTTTGCATTTGACTACGTTCAGAACAAACGCACAAAGTGGGCATCGCCTGCGGAGTATGCGAAGTCATTTTCGGTAAGCGACGGTTTGATGAGGCAATTCCTGAACTATGCGGAAGAGCACAACGCTGTTCCTGTTGATGAAAAATCAATGAAAACGAGCCGCAAACTCATCGCTAAAGTGCTGAAAGCAGAGGTCGCTAATCAGATCTGGATGGAAGACGGTTATTACCGCATCATCAACGAAACAGACAATGAAGTCCGCGAGGCTTTAAAGGTCTTAAAATAAGGCCTTAATACCTCAACACTTTCTTGTGCGACAGTTCTCCGTTTCGGTTAACAGAAATGTGATACAGCCCTTTTTCAACAGGAGATCCTGATTCATTTGTTCCATCCCACTCGACCTGCAAGTGAGAGTTAGTCGCTATATCACTCGACACAAGTCGCTTCACCAATGTTCCATTCAGATCGTAAACTGATACTGAGATCACATCTCCAGGCGACAGTTTATCCGAGAAAATAGTCACCTTTTTACTGAATGGATTCGGATATGTTTCCAGCCATGTATTGTCGGACATTTCTTCCAATAAGCTGTTCGTACTTTGATCCAGCAGCGCTTCCATGTCATAGGTTTCATCCCCTGGCATGTAGCTCATGTAGTGGAAGTAAGCCATGAACATTTCATCGGTTGTATTTAAACCAGCCGTTATCGTCTGCGGCGGATTATTCGGATTATGCGTGTTTCCGGATGTGTTGTTATACACGGCATCAGCCTTAAGATATGCTCCAGCCTCCAGTTTTTGAATGTTCTTGAAGAAATAAAAATCTTGCCATTCAAAATCCCAGTGAGGTATGTTGATCAGCTTCAATGTGTCTGTGGAAGGTTGAATTCCGTATACACGCATACTCTCTCCGATCAAGTGCATGTGTGGGAACACACTGAGCAATGACATGTTCGCAGGAACTCCTCCAGTGGCAGGATGTCTGGTAGAGAGTGATGTAAATTGATCAGGAGGTAGCGAAAAGCCCCACTTTTCCAATATAGGGTCTGTGTATACTTCTCTCACGTTAGTTTCCCCAGGAGGATAAAAATGAAAGATCACTTTCGTACTGTCGTATTCTCCATAGCTCCCCGCTGGATAGTGCATGGCAAATATTACCTGCGAATTGGCCTGCATAGACATACCAAGCTTCAACGGTGCAACAGTCGGTAAAACTAACGGTGTAGCACCAGGAGTATATCCCATGATCAATTTTGCATTTGGTGAACTTGGAGCCACACAGTCTCCTCCAACAGTATCTGTTACTGATGCACCTGAAGGGTCTACAAAAATAAGCGCGTGGTGCACGATCTCTCTGTTTCCAGGTACGATCTCAACGGCCTTGATCTTTCTATCGGCCGGCAAATTCGACGGAAGTGAGAAGCAAACATAGTCATCTCCAGAACTCGTGGCTTTACTCATGTAAGTAGGTATCTGTACCTCCAGATCGCCATTTCCAAGAACTGATCCAGCATTATACACTGGCGGTGGCGGTGTGTTTGCAGGCGTTCCTTCAGGAGTTCCCGCAAGGATCCAGTCCAATAAAGTGCTCTTTTCAGTTGGTGTTAGCGCTCTGTCATGAACATAACTTTGGTAATTGTTATCTGGTGGCCATGGCGGCATGTTTTCCAAATTCACCGCATCGTAAATCAATGATGCCATAGGACTCGTCTCCGCATAAGTCGTCATCGGAAACGGTCCAACCCCACCTGTATGGTGACATTTTGAACATTTATCGTAAACGATTTGGGCAACATCATCACTCCAGGATTGAGCAGATGAAATAAATGTAAACATTAAGCTTCCAGCAATCAGTAGTGTTCTCATAGTCAGGTCGTTTGAACGAAAGTATGTCTTTCTTAGCGAATATAAAAATCTTGGTTGCATTATATATTGATGGTCATGTTATGGGTTTTGTATCAGTATTAAGGTTAATTTAGAAATGACGCTATGATTCGTTTTATTCCATTATCGGCCATCAGGTCTGCTTTAAATGATGCTCCCCTCGAGTCATTACTGAAGGGTGACGAGCCTACTGAGAAGGAGGTTTTGGCTAATCTCTCTATAGATTTTTCAGAGAAGGATATAAGGAAAGCTCTAA
>JBMSGX010000065.1:0-10363 GCA_049416285.1 Crocinitomicaceae bacterium
ATATTGTTCTGCAGGAAGACCAAAAGAGTCAAAGCCCATGGGGTGTAGCACGTTATAACCCTTCAAGCGCTTGAATCTAGACACGATGTCTGTGGCGATGTAGCCTAAAGGGTGTCCAACATGTAATCCTGCCCCTGACGGATAAGGAAACATGTCTAAAACGTAGTATTTGGGCTTATCAGGATCAATTTCAACTCTATAAATATTGTTTTTTTCCCAATATTTCTGCCAACGTTGTTGAATCCCTGAAAAGTCGTATTCTGCCATTTTAAATGCTATTTTTAACAAGTCGGCAAAGGTATTTAAACCCTTATTGAATTTCATTTTTCAATAAAGATCTTTTGGTTTCGGCCTTGTATAAAAACCTTACTGAGGTGTTCGTGTTTGCTGGACTTAATGCTTGGAAACCTAAAATCAAAAGATGTATGAGAAGCGCATTATTTATGATCATTATGTTTGGAACATTCACTTTCTCACACGCGCAGCAAAGTGACTCTACAAAAACAGAACCTGTAGTTCCTCATACATACGTACCTGATACTGTGAAAGCAGAAACTCCTGCACCTTCGGAAGCCACAGCAGTCAACCTGGAAACCGAACCTAAACCTACAATCATCTATTATTTGTCTGAAAAATGGAAAGATACTAGGACTGGCTACCAAAGAAGATATAGCTCTAGGCAGAATAGAAAACAGGATATCAAAACACTTGCAGACAGCGTGAACCGCGAAGGGGGATTTGGAGCTTTATCCTTTAGAATGACTAATTTTGAGGACCAGACTATGGTAATAGCCGGACGCAGAGATGGCTGGATAATAAACAGAGCAGTCGGGTTTGGATTTGAAGGACATGGAATTATTCCAACCGTTTCATTAAGCAATATTGATCCTACACAGGATGTGGTTGCTCTTGGTGGATATGCCGGTATGTTCATGGAGTTTGTCATACTTTCAAACCAAGTGGTCCACTGCACATTCCCCGCATCCGCAGGTGTAGATTGGCTAGGTTACGCTACATACTGGAAATCGACTACGGTTGGCCTTCAACTTTCATAGACGAAGACATTTTTTGGTACGTTGAACCCGGAGCTAATCTTGAAATGAATGTATCAATAAACTTAAGGTTAGCATTTGGTGTTAGTAAACGGATTAACCACGATTTAAAGATGATTAACACAGCTGACAATGCTTTTGATCAGCTTAGTTATTATTTAACGCTCAAAGTGGGTGCTTTTTGATTTAGAAGAATTCTCACGTTAGCATTTATTGAATTCTGGAGTTCCTTTTATGCAGAACTAATGATGTTATTTCATAGATTTTGATCGCTATTTTGTCTTAATTAAAACAGCAAAGGCTATTAACTTTGCCAAAAGCTATTCACCGTAAGCGAATGAAGCAATATCACAACCTATTACATCACATACTAAATACAGGAGTTGAAAAAGGAGATAGAACAGGAACTGGTACAACCAGTGTGTTTGGCTATCAAATGAGGTTTGATTTAAATGAAGGATTTCCCTTAGTCACAACAAAGAAGATCCACACTCGGTCTGTGATCCACGAGTTGCTTTGGTTTTTGAAAGGTGACCAAAACATATCTTACCTGAAAGAAAATGGTGTGTCGATCTGGAATGAGTGGGCGGATGAAAACGGAGACTTGGGTCCTGTATATGGTGTGCAATGGAGAAGTTGGCCATCAAGCCATGGACAGTCAATTGATCAAATAAAACAACTCGTAGATCAAATTAAAAATAATCCCGACTCGAGACGGTTGATCGTTAGCGCCTGGAATGTATCCGACATTCCTAATATGGCGCTACCTCCTTGTCATGCATTTTTTCAATTCTATGTCGCAAATGAAAAGCTTTCATGTCAATTGTACCAACGGAGTGCTGACGTCTTTTTAGGTGTGCCTTTTAACATTGCCTCCTATGCCTTATTGACGATGATGATAGCACAAGTAACGGGTTTAGGTTTGGGAGATTTTGTTCATACATTAGGTGATGCGCATCTGTACAGTAATCATGTCGAGCAGGCCAAACTTCAGCTTTCAAGAGAAGTTAGGCAGTTACCCGTAATGAAGTTAAACCCTTTGGTGAATAACTTATTTGATTTCACGTACGAGGATTTTGAATTAGTCGATTACGATCCTCATCCTCATATAAAAGCTGCTGTTGCTATTTAGACCATAATTAATTGAACACTTTTTTAACTACTACGTATTAGCTAAAGTAATGGCAGAAAACTCATCCGTATTTGATATGGTCGGACCTGTAATGATCGGTCCAAGCAGTTCACATACTGCAGGAGTGGTCAGAATAGGAAGAGTTGCCAATAGACTATTTGGCGGGGCACCGTCCTACGTTAAAATCACCTTTTACAATTCCTTTGCAAGGACATTTGAAGGTCACGGAAGTGATCGAGCGATTTTAGCCGGACTTATGGATCTAAAGACCGATGACCCCAATATTAAGAAAGCACTTCAACTAGCTGAAGAAAGAGATCTAGCATATGACATAAAACCGGTAGGAAATGCGTTGACCATGCATCCCAATACGGTGAGGGTAGAGTTAGATAAGGGGGAGAGAAAGTTATCCGTGACGGGAGAGAGTAGGGGTGGCGGCATCATACGTATTAAAGAAGTAAATGGGTTCGATTGCAACTTTACTGCCAGTTCGCATACACTTATTATTGAAGCTGATGACGTACCTGGAAGTATAGCCTTCCTATCAAATGTACTATCTCAGGATCATTGTAATATAGCTACCATGAGTGTTTCCAGACAGGGTAAGAACCAGTTAGCTTGTCAAGTGATTGAAATTGACTCAGGAGTAAAACCAATAACTCTAGAATACCTAAAACAACTCGACTGGGTACACAGTGTCCTGTACATCCCAGATATTGACAATTAATATGAAATTTAAAAACTCAGTCTTATTGCTATTCTTGTTAACTGTGACGGGCCATACCTGGGCACAGGGAAGAGTACTCAATCTACAGGAATGCATCGACATTGCTCTGCAAAATAACCTCACAGTCAAAAGAGGGAATTTAACGTTAGAGGGTGCTCGTATTGATAGATCACAAGCGCGATTTAATCAACTTCCGAATTTGAATCTTAATGCGAATTCAGGATACAATTATGGTAGGTCAATTGATCCTACTTCCAATGACTTCATCAACCAGCAGATCTCTTTTACGGGTTTCAGTGGCAGCTCTAATGTGATCTTATTCAATGGGTTAAGATTAGCAAATATTGTCAAACAGTCACAGGTGAACCTTGAGTCAACAGAATTTGATCTAGAAAATGTAAAGAATAATGTAACTATCAATATTGTTACTTTCTATTTGAATGTAATTTTTAACAGAGAGCTTTTACAGAATGCAGCATTTCAGTTGCAGTCGAGTCAAGAGCAATTGGATAGAACGAGAAAGTTGGTGACTTCAGGTGCTCTTCCCTTGACTAATGAACTTGAGTTGGTTTCTCAAGTTGCTACCAATGAAGTAAATCTCGTGAATGCTCAAAATAATTTAAACCTTGCGTTGTTGAGCTTGAAGCAAGCAATGCTACTACCTGCATCGGAGGAAATTGATATTGTTGTTCCCGAGGTTGAGCCAGAAGCAGAAGCGTTGAATTTCACCGTTCAGGAGGTTTATTCGACTGCAGAGGGTATCATGCCTGAAATTAAAAGTGCAAACTTGGGATTAGAAAGTGCTCAGTTGGGAATCAAGATCGCCAAGGCAAACGGATTACCAAGTTTGAGCTTTGGTGGGAGTTTCAGTACCAATTACTCAGATGCTTTTCAAAGAGCTGTTATTGGAGAACCTATTGTTACGGAACAAACAGTAATTTTCGACGGAAATCCTGTTACTATTGGATTTCCAGGGGTAGATATTACACGTGAGGATGTTCCTTTTGTCGACCAAATAGAACAAAATCTATCAAGAAGTATTGGTTTAAACTTGTCAATTCCCGTTTTCAATCGTTTTAGTGTTAGAAATAACGTGCAGCGTTCACGGATACAGTTACAGCAAGCTGAGATCACTGTGCAAGAGATACAAAATACACTTCGGCAACAGATTGAGTCGGCTTACAATGATGCTCAGGCTGCTTTAAAAACATACGAAGCGAACGAAAAGCAAGTGGATGCTTTAGAAGAAACGTTTCGCGCTGTTGAGAATCAGTATAACCTGGGTGGAGCAAATTTCACTGATTATCAAGTAGCCAGTAATAACCTGTATAGATCGAAATCTGATTTCGTACGTGCTAAATACGATTTTATCTTCAAATACAAAATTTTAGATTTTTATAAAGGAAACTCATTAACCATAGACTAAGTAATACCATATCATGGCCAAGAAAAAGAAGAAATCAAATAATAAGTTGCTCTACATACTGCTTGGAGCGGTCGCAGTTATTATTGTTGTTTTGATCATTGGAAAATCGCAAGGATGGGTTGGGCAGAAGCCGAAGATGGCGGTTGACGTTTCTCCTGTGGAGTTAGCTACCATCGTGGAGAAGGTGAGTGCTTCGGGAATGGTTCAGCCTGTTGTTGAGGTAAAAATTAGTCCTGAAGTCTCAGGTGAAATCATAGAACTACAAATTGAAGAAGGGGATTCAGTGGAAAATGGTGATTTTTTGTTAAAAATCAGACCAGATAATTTTGTTTCTATTTTGGAAAGAACTCGAGCTAACTTAAATCAGCAAAGAGCCAACCTTTCTTCTACAAAAGCATCACTTGCAAGAGCCGAAGCTTCCTTCACTAGGAGTAAGCTTGACTTCAACCGTCAAAATGACTTATACGACCAAAAAGTCATTTCTAGTGCAGATTTTGAATTAGCCGAAGCCAATTATAAGATTGCTATGCAAGATCTAGAGTCTGCAAAACAGTCTGTAGAAGCAGCCAAATTTGTTGTAAGAAGCGCTGAAGCTAGTGTTAGAGAAGCTGAAGAAAATCTAAGGCTTACAGAGATCACAGCTCCGATGACTGGAATTGTTTCAAAGCTAGGAGTAGAACTAGGAGAGACGGTGTTGGGAACTTCACAAATGCAAGGGACTGAGATGTTAAGAATAGCCGACCTTTCTAATATGGAAGTTCGCGTGAATGTGAACGAAAATGATATTATCCGGATAGCAGTTGGGGATACCGCAATCATAGATGTTGACTCTTACAGCTATATGGATAAGACGTTTGAAGGAGTTGTCACGCAAATAGCGAATACTGCAAACGATAAGGTTTCAACAGATGCAGTTACTGAATTTGAAGTAAGAGTTAGGATATTGAATAATTCTTACAGAGATCTGATCAAAGAGCAGGGCATGGTTTATCCTTTTCGACCCGGGATGACTGCCAGCGTCGATATCATCACTGAAGTAAAAAGAGACATCCTTTCAGTACCTCTAGCGGCAGTGACTACAAGAAGACCCGGAAGTGAGAAGGAAGAAGAAGATAATGAAGAGGATGATAATGATGATGTAGATTCAAACTTATTGAATGAGGATGTAGAAGAGGTAGTCTTCTTGTATGTCGAAGGTAAAGCGCTTAAGACGCAGGTCGCAACCGGAATCAGTGACTTTGAAAGGATCGAAATCACAGAGGGTCTTGCAGTGGGGCAGCGAGTGATTTCAGGTCCGTTTCTTGCTGTATCTAAAAGATTGGAAGACGGTCAAGATGTAGATTCTGGTGAAGATGAGGACTCAGGAGAAGAAGAGAATGAAGAGGCTAGCGAGGAATAACACCAAAGTCCTCCTTTAAAACTCTATAGAGTTCAAATAGTGGGATTCCAACTACGTTGTAGTAAGATCCCACTATTTTCTGTATACCAATCATACCGATCCATTCCTGAATTCCATAGGCTCCAGCTTTATCAAAAGGGCTGAATTTTGAGATGTAATAATCAATTTCTTCAGCGGACAGATTTGCAAAATGAACGTCTGTTGTAACTGAAAATGATCTTAATTTCGATCCTTTGCTGACGCATACACCAGAGATAACTTGATGCATATTACCCGATAACGACTTCAACATTTCCGTTGCTGCTTTAGTAGTGCTCGCCTTCTCTAGAAGCATTTGACCACAAATCACAGTAGTATCGGCTGTTACGATGACTTCATCTTTGAAAAGCGTACGATAAGCATCATTCTTTTTTTCAGCTAAGTATTTAGCTACTTCCTCAAGAGCTATATCCAATGGATAATCTTCTTCGATCTGCAAACTTGCAGATTTGAATTCATAACCAGCTTCTTGTAATAGCTGTTTTCTTCGTGGTGAATTGGAGGCTAAAATCAATTTATTTAACTAACGTGATTTTGATCTTTGTTTCCAGGCAGAAGTTGAATGTCTTTGAATAGATGTTTTTCGACGTTGTTCACTGGTATTTTCTGATAGATATACTGCAATTGCGGCCAATGCCTCACTTTCATCAATTTCTTCTTTAAGGTATACTGCTTTAAAGTGCTCATCAACAAATTTGGTGGTAAACGTTCCGTCTCTAAAACTTTTATGCTGCATTACAAAATTACAGAACGGTAATGTCGTCTTTATACCTACTATACAGTAGTCTTGAATCGCACGTATCATTCTATCCATTGCCTCGGTTCTAGTTTGACCGAAAGTCACCAACTTGGCAATCATTGGGTCATAGTAAATCGGAATGTTCATGCCCTCTTCAAAGGCGTCATCCAAGCGCACTCCATTTCCTAATGGGGGTTTGTAGACTTGTAGCTTTCCAATATCCGGGAGAAATTCATTTTCTGGATCCTCGGCATAAACTCTGACTTCGATGCTATGTCCTTGAATCTTAATGTCCTCTTGCTTGTAGCTTAAAGGTTTTCCCTCTGCCACCCTTATCTGCTCCTTAACCAAGTCAACACCAGTAATCATTTCAGTCACCGGATTTTCTACTTGCAACCGGGTATTCATTTCCAGAAAATAAAAGTTTAGGTCACTGTCAGCAATAAATTCAACTGTCCCTGCACCGTAATAATCACATGCCTTAGCCACATTTACCGCCGCTCTCGTTATTTTATCTCGAATTTCTGATGTCATTAAAGCACACGGAGCTTCTTCAATTACTTTTTGATTCCTCCTCTGAATACTGCACTCTCTTTCAAAAAAGTGTATGACGTCACCATGTCGGTCTCCCATGACCTGTACTTCAATGTGCTTAGGAGAAGAAATAAACTTTTCTATGAACACAGCATCATCACCAAATGAGTTTTTGGCTTCACTTATTGCTCGCTCCATCTGATCTTCAAAATCAACAGGATCGCTTACAATCCGCATTCCTTTTCCACCGCCACCAGCCCTGGCCTTAATCATAATAGGATATCCTATATCCTCGGCAACGCGCTTTGCTTCCTGCAAGTTGGTAATTGGCTCTTCCATTCCGGGAACTAAAGGAACATCAAAACCTCTTACAGCCTGTTTTGAAACCAGTTTATCTCCCATTACACGTATCGCATCCGGTGATGGCCCGATAAAGATCAGCCCTTCATCAGCGATCCTTTGTGAAAATTCAGAATTTTCTGACAAAAATCCGTATCCGGGATGAACAGCGTCAGCTCCCGTCTTTTTACACGCTTCTATGATCCTATCAATGGCGAGGTAAGACTGATTAGATGCCGGTGGTCCAATTAGCACTGCTTCATCAGCATACTTTACATGCAAAGCGCTTTCATCAGCTTCACTGTAAATAGCTACTGTTGCTATGCCTAAATCTTTCGCAGTTCTCATCACCCTGATGGCAATTTCACCTCGATTTGCGATCAAGATTTTAGTGATATTTTTTATCATTTTTTTTGAACTTGCAATTTCCTCATGTGGTATTGTACAATTTAAATCAAATTGAATAACGTGCATTTACTGTGAACCTTTTATTATTAGATTTGCGGCAGTAATAACAGGCATAGTTTATATCTATTTATGGATTTATTTGAAAAATTACTTCAGGACAAAGGGTCACTAGGTAATCATTCTGATATTGATGATAATTTCTATATGTTTCCAAAACTGGAAGGTGAAATATCACCGAGGATGCAGTTTAAAGGAAATACGGTGTTAACATGGAGTCTCAATAATTATTTAGGACTTGCTAATCATCCGGAGGTAAGGAAAGCAGATGCTGATGCGGCAGCACAGTGGGGTTTAGGATATCCTATGGGAGCCAGAATGATGACTGGTAATACTGTTTATCACGAACAATTAGAAAATGAACTCGCAGAGTTTGTTTCGAAGCAATCCGGGATGCTTCTCAATTATGGTTATCAGGGAATCATGTCGGTAATTGATGCTTTAGTTGACAGAAAAGATGTTATCGTCTACGATGCTGAGTCTCATGCATGTATCATAGATGGTTTGAGGATGCACATGGGTAAACGTTTTGTTTATCCACATAATGATATTGATAACCTTCAAAGGCAACTTGTAAGAGCAGAAAAAATCACCAAAGAAACAGGTGGTGGTATTTTGGTGATTACCGAAGGCGTTTTTGGAATGTCAGGAAACATGGGTAACCTGAAAGATATTGTAAACCTTAAAGATAAATTCAACTTTAGGTTATTAGTAGATGATGCACATGGTTTTGGTACGATGGGCAAAACCGGTGCTGGAGCAGGGGAAGAGCAGGGAGTTCAGGATGGTATTGACATATACTTTAGCACATTCGCAAAATCAATGGCGAGTATCGGTGCTTTTATTGCAGGCGATCACGATATAATTGATCATCTGAAATATAACGTAAGATCTCAGATCTTCGCTAAGTCACTACCAATGCCGATCACAATTGGTAACCTCAAACGACTGGAATTACTCCGGTCTGAACCAGAGCATAAAGAGAAGCTTTGGACGATTGTAAACGCGATCCAGAATGGATTTAAAGAGAATGGATTCAACATTGGTACTACGAAATCGCCGGTGACGCCTGTGATCCTAAGTGGTGGGGTGTACGAAGGGACAAATATGGTAAGGGACCTACGCATGAATTACAATATCTTTTGTTCTATTGTTGTATATCCCGTTGTTCCAAAGGACATGATTATCCTAAGGATCATTCCGACAGCAATGCACAGTCTTGATGATGTGGAAGAGACGATCGCAGCGTTTCGCGCTATTAAAGGTAAATTGGATAGTGGGGAGTATGCCAAGGCAGGAAAAGAGGGATCATATGTAAATAAATAAGCTTATTTGGCTTATTTGTTGGTTTTTATGCCTTTTTTTACATTAAATTACTTATGCTTAAATTATTAACAGTAACCTTAAAACAACATATTTGATATGAAAAGATTTGAAGAACTTAAAGAATTGGTAATGTCACTAGAGGGTGATTTTGGAAAGTTCTATGACAAAGATAATTCTGCTGCAGGTACGCGTGTTAGAAAAGGAATGCAAGACTTGAAGAATCTCGCTCAAGAGATCAGAGTAGAAGTGCAAGACATGAAGAATAAAGGATAAGAAAAATTCACTAACAGATATCAGGGAACTAAATCAAGTTCCCTTTTTTTTTAAATTTTTGAAGCAATTTTTCCGATCCGGGAATAAGAGGTAGACGAACATTTCTATCTATTAATTGAATTGCTTGCAGCGCCGTTTTTACAGATGTTGGGTTTCCTTCTGCCATCAACAGCTGATAATCTTGCTTTAGTTTAGCATTTCCAATTACTGCTTTAGAGATCTGGTTCTGAAGAGCAGCACCAACCATTTCACAAAACTGCTTAGGCTTATAATTGGCAATCACAGATATAACACCATCTGCGCCAAGTTTGATCATATCCAGCGTCATTGAATCCTCCCCACTTAATACATAGAAACCTTCAGCACTATGGCTTATTATTTTCTTTGCTTGCTCTAGACTGCCTGAGGCTTCTTTAATTCCAATGATATTGTCATGATTTGAGAGGTGTAACGTTGTGCTCACTTCGAGGTTTACTGCAGTTCTTGCGGGAACATTGTATAAGATCAAAGGAACAGGACTATTATCTGCAAGCGTTTGATAATGCTCTGTTAACCCTTGTTGCGAGGGTCTGTTGTAATATGGGGTGACCGATAATAACGCTTTCACCCTTCTGTTTTGTAATAGGTCTAGCTCATCTATTAACTGCTGCGTATTGTTACCACCATGACCAACAATTAATGGTTTATCACTGCTAGCATTAATGAATTTAAGAATTGACTGCTTCTCTTTTCTTGATAGAGTAGAGATTTCTCCCGTGGTTCCCAAAGCCACCAAGTAGTCCACATTACCTCTTTCTACATGCTTGATGACCCTTCCAAGGGCATCGTAATCAATTTTTAGCTGTTTGTTAAATGGTGTGATTAAAGCAACACCAGTTCCTCTCAGGAATTTCATTTAGCAACGTTTGTTAA
>JBMSGX010000066.1:0-10335 GCA_049416285.1 Crocinitomicaceae bacterium
CTCCGCCGCCGGAGCTAACGAAACCTTCTGGAATAAGGCGTAAATACCATGTTAACCCTCCTTCGTGATGCTTATATGAAAGCCATAATGAAGTATCAGAGTATTGTAGGATCTTATAATCATTGAACCCCGTGTACATTCCAAGGAATGAGCTTCCTGACACAGACAACATTGTATCCGCTCCTTCAACTACTGTCCAAGTTTCATTTAACTGATCTGTATATGGCGCGGTATAATCACCTAAATTTTCAAATGAACCCGGGAAATCACCTGCAAGTGAGTTGTGGACATACACATCTCCATTATTCACCATATCAAATTGGAAATTGTTTAAGTAGAATGTATATCTGTCATCATACAACCCCACTCCAGCTTTGTCTAATGCATTTGCAGCCCACCATTCAGGATAATCTCCAGCGGCTCCTATAGGATCAGGACCAACACCAAAGTGTGCTGTACTGACTGAATCAATAACCCACGTTCTGAATCCGGGTCCAGTTGCTCCACCTGTTAATGCCACATAGATGGGACCATCCAATAACGTTGGATCAGTCTGGTCAATAACGATGTCTTGTGTTGTTGATGCCGAACCACCAGATCCAAAGACCGTCAATTTAACAGTGTAAGTCCCTGCATTTGGGTAAATACCCGTTATCTCTGACCCTGAACCAGTTTGTCCGTTACCTAAATCCCAAACCGCCTGTATATCTGTATTGACAGCAGAAAACTCGATAATATTCGCGTTTGCCGCTGATGGCTGATAGGTGAATGCGGCATCAGCCTGTGTTGGCACCTCCCCTAATTGAGGATCTTTCTTCTTACAAGAAACTGCGATAGTTGTCGCGAGTGCTAAAAGTAGGAATGTATATCTTTTCATAACTCTAAATTGCTATTGTTTAGTAACCGGGATTTTGTTCCCATGCTCCACCTACAAGGTCGATCTCAACCTGAGGAATTGGAAATAATTCGTGTTTTCCTGTTTGGAAGCCATTAATAAAAGTCGCAGCTTGACCAGTTCTTACGAGGTCAAAAAATCTGTGTCCT
Organism: Crocinitomicaceae bacterium; assembly: GCA_049416285.1. Classification (GTDB taxonomy): domain Bacteria; phylum Bacteroidota; class Bacteroidia; order Flavobacteriales_D; family Crocinitomicaceae; genus UBA4466. The sequence continues at coordinate 1,045 of JBMSGX010000066.1, forward strand.
TCACAAGATAGTTCAAGTCTTCTTTCGTTCCAAATAACATCTACAGAACTAACTGGAACTGAAGGCATTCCGACTCTCGCTCTCACCTCATCCATGTATTGCTGTGCCAAACCTGTTGATCCAGCAAGGAAGTTAGCTTCAGCAGCCATTAATAGGACGTCAGCGTAGCGAATTACTCTGTAGTTTACAGGACTTGTCAAGTCATCATCAGGTAAACCGATCTCTCCTTGACGTTTGATGTATTTGTTATTGTAATATCCTGTGTGACCTCCCGCACCAATTGCATATGTTATGCTTGACGGGTCTGTCTGAGCCGCTATAAAGGCATCGATGTCCAACACTGTAGCATCTCTTCGTGGATCTGATGCATCAAATGCATCATAAAGTTCCTGAGTTGGAAGGTTATAACTGTTTCCATCTCCATAAACAGGTCCATTATACTGTCGAATCCCGTGGAATCCAGGTCCTGCATTACCTTCCAGGCAAACAAGGCACCCATAAGATCCTCCTTCAAGTCCAGAGTATTGAACGTCAAATACCGTTTCGCTATTACCCTCTGAAGAAGCCAGGAAAAGATCATCATAGTTCGGGATCAAGCTGTACATTCCTGAGCTAATCACTTCACCTAACACAGCCGCAGCCTCAGCGTTTTTACCTTGGTACAGATAAACTTTCCCAAGCAATGCCTTCGCTGCACCAGATGTTGCACGTCCCTTTTGACTCGCGAACGGTTGCAATACTGCTGCTGCATCAATTAAGTCAGACTCGATCTGAGCATACACCTCCTCTGCAGTCGCCCTAGGAATATTCTTTGCCTCTTCTACTCCAATTCGCTCATCAATGATCAATGGAACTCCTCCAAACACCTTCACCAATTCGAAGTAATAGTAAGCTCTCAAGAACTTAGCCTCCGCAAAGACATGATCTTTCCCAAAGAAATCGATCGCTGTCGAATTTGTTTGCTGTTCAAGGATGTAGTTTGCACGTGTAAGACCTGCATAGTTCCAACGGAACAACGAACGAAGTTCATTATTCACAGCACCGTGTGTCATGTTATCCATTTGGTGCAAACCTTCTGTATCGTTCACACTTTCACCTCCAGCAATTGTATTATCTGAAGCTATCTCACCGATCCAAACACTCAGGAATGATGATTGCAAAAGGTCATATGCCCCTGTTAGTGCGTTATCGTAGTCTTCCTCAGTTAGGAAGTAGTTCTCTGCATCTTGCGCATACGGAGGATCAACTGCTAAAAACTTTTCACAGCTTATCACTCCTAACGAGATGATCAATATTGTTGTTATTGCTAATACTCTTTTCATGATCCCGTCAATTAAAATTTAATTTGTACACCTCCCATAATTGTTCTGGCTTGCGGATAGATTCCATAATCTACTCCTGCTCCAAGCACTCCTCCAGATCCAACATCAGGATCGTATCCTCTGTATTCTGTCAATGTGAACAAGTTGTTTGCTGCCACATATACTCTGAAACGTTCCATTTTAAGGTGTTTGATCCACTTTGTAGGAAGTGTGTATCCTAATTGGATATTTCTAAGTCTCAAGAAAGAACCATTCTCTACGTAGTAAGACGAGAAAACCGTGTTTCTTGTTGGCTCCGTTGTTAATCTTGGATGTTCATTTGTTGATCCCGGTCCAGTCCATCTGTCGATAACGTAATCCAATTGGTTTGCATAAGGTTGATTACGCTCAAAGTTTCTAATTATCTCCTGACCAAGAGCAGCATACAACATACTACTAAAGTCTAGGTTCTTGTAATTAAGGTTAATTGACAATCCCATTGTAAAATCTGGAATTGGGGAACCTAAGAAAGTCTTGTCTGAATCGTCACTGAAGTTGATCACTCCATCTCCATCCTGATCAACAAAGATCAAATCTCCAGGTTGTGCACCATCCTGAACTACTGGGTGGTTATCAATTTCTTCCTGCGTCTGGAAAACACCCGCTGTTTCATAACCGTGGAAGTAACCAATCGCATACCCTTGCTCAAATCGCGTTGCTACACTACCTCCTACTCCAAAGCTTGCTCCCGGAAGGAAATCAACACCTTCTGGTACACCCGTCACCTTGTTAGTGATGTGTGTGAAGTTGAAGTTCGTTCCGAATACCAAATCTTTTTTAGGATCCGTTGAATATCCAATCTCTAATTCAATTCCTTTATTTGATACATCACCTGCGTTAATTATAGGCGGGAATCCACCAGGTCCGTACGAACCAAGCACCGCTGAAACATCAGGCTGGAATAACAGATCAAATGTGTTTTTGATGAAGTAGTTAGCCGTCACATCCAACTTCTTCCAGAAGGTCATGTCCAAACCGGCATTGAACTGACGTGTGGTTTCCCACTTAAGATCGGGATTGGCAGCTCTACCAATAGCGGTTCCAGGAATAATAACATCATCGAATACATATACCCCTTCACCGTCAAGCAATGCTCTGTAGGCAAAGTTTGCGATCTTATCATTTCCTGAAACACCATAGCTCAATCTCAGTTTCAAGTAATCAAGGAACTTCACATCGTAAAATTCCTCTTCAGAGATCAACCATGCTCCAGAAACCGTTGGGAAGAATCCCCATCTTGCATTTGGTCCGAACTTGCTTGATCCATCACGTCTCAAGATCGCTGAAACTAAGTACTTGTATTCGTAAGCATATTCAGCTCTTAAGAATCCAGAAAGTAGTCTTTCTTTAAACTCCCAAGAACCAACATTGTTCAAATATCCCCCTTCAGCTGTATTTGCCGAGATGTCAGCAAAATCAAGAGAGTTATTAGGAATTCCGAAAGCCGTACCATTCAGTGACTCACCCTTACGCTGGAAAACTGTAATACCGGCTGTTCCTTTTACTCTATGTTTTTCGTTAAACGTTTTATCATAATTCAGATAACTTTCAAATGTCAAATCAAGATATGACTGACGGTCTTCGTAAACTGCCGCACCTCTGTCGATAAATATGCTATCTGCAATCTCAACAGTAGGCGAATCCAAATCAGCATTGACGGCTGTATTGGCAAATTTCCCTGGTCCGTACCATACCAAAGGAGAGAACACTTTAGAATCTACCAAAGCATAATTATAGTTGAACCGGTTTGTAAATGTGAAATCATCATTGATCTCATAGACGAACTCCTCTTTTCCTACAAACTTATCTGCCCATGTATAGTTATACTGGTTCTCGATTTGCGCAACCGGATTGATGATATCACTCACCTCCTCCAGGTAGGAGTAATTACCGTCAGGCGTTGTCACAGGGTCATTTGGAAATGCGTTGATCGTGTTATAAAGCACTGACCCAATTCCTCCTTCCGGAAGACCGTTTCTGTAATCATTAGAAAACAAGAAAACTGAGTTCAATTTCAGTTTATCCGAAAGATCAGTACTGATATTCAAACGTGCATTGTAACGTGCGAAGTGAGATTTCTCACCACCTACAATTCCATCTTGCGTGAAATAACCCAGTCCCAGCGAGTACTTGGTACTTTTCGTTCCACCACTCATACTGAAGTTGTGCGATTGCACCGGTGCCATTTGAAAAATAGTATCCTGCCAGTTTGTACCAACCCCTAGACTTGTATTCGGGAATGGTAGGGGTTCTCCAGCCAAACCAAACATCTCATTCTTTATAACTGCATATTCTTCCGCCGTTAACAATTGCAGCTTTCGTGAAGTTTGCTGTAATCCATAATACCCATTGTATTCGATAGTAGGCTTCTGGTTAAGACGCCCCTTCTTGGTTTCTACGATGATCACACCATTCGCTGCTCTTACACCGTAAATTCCCGCGGTCGCATCTTTTAAGACGTTGATAGATTTAATATCTGAAGGGTTCAATGCATTCAAGCCTGCAACATCGTAAACAACACCGTCAACTAGAATTAATGGGTCATTGTTTCCAAACGTCGAGAGCCCACGAATACGAATATTGGAAGAACCACCCGGAGAACCTGAATTGGTACTAATATTAACTCCGGAAACTTGGCCTTGAAGTGCCTGATCCATTCTTGCCAAATTCATTTTCTCAACGTCATCGCCATCTACCTTGGAGGTAGCACCGGTAAGCTCTTTACTAGTTGCCTCACCATACCCCACAACAACAACCTCATCAAATTCTTGCGCTTCAGAGACTAGGACCACGTCAATATTTGCTCTGTTCGCAACTAAAATTTCCTGCTTTAGAAAACCGGTTGCATAAAATACTAGTGTCAACGTGTCTGATGGATCAACCTGGATCGAATATTTACCATCAAAATCGGACTTAACACCCTTATTAGATCCTTTCACGGATACACTCACCAATGGTATTGGCTCTTCATTCTCCCCTTTAACAACTCCACTAACTGTAGACTGTGAAAAGCCATAAGTAGCTAACATTAAAAGGATTACAAGTGTAAATAGTTTGTTCATACGTTTATCATTCTGGTGTAAATATAAAACAATATTTATTATAGTACTTTTTACTATAACTTAATTTTTATTCACTTTAATAGTGAGTTCTTCCGTCTGGATCATCGAATTATTTACATGATACTTGACGAGATTTTCCAATGGTCGGCGTACGACCTTTCCGAACTGAACACCTTCCGCCTCGCACACTTCTTTCAGTTCATCTTTCAAAAGACTGGCTACAGACCCAACAAATGAAACTTGAGCCTCTTTATAGTTCTTAAAGCACTTAACATGTACATTTATGAATTCACTCAGACCTTTTTTAATGAGTCGCTGACAATACTCTAAATCTTTATTCTTGATCAGTACAGGCATAAAAGATGCGATATATACGTTCGCATCTGATTTCATGTAAACATTTTCAATAATTCTGTCTTTCGTTAATCCTTGATTGGAAAGCTCCTTCATCATGGCATCAGGCAAACGGTTGTATAAGTAATCTGCCAGAATACGTTTTCCGAAATAACTACCACTTCCCTCATCACCCAATATATACCCCAAGGCAGGAACTTCTTCTTTTAATCCATGCCCATCATAGTAGCAAGAGTTCGAACCAGTTCCTAGAATTGAAGCAATGAGCGGTTTACCCTCGTACAAGGAAAGGGCGCACGCTAGTAGATCATGTCCTACCACGATTTTTGCATTCGCAAAGAAAGCCGACAGTCCCGCTTCTATACGCGCATTGAGCTCCGGCGAAGAACAGCCTGCCCCGTAAAAATAGATCTCGGTTACCTGGTCCTTTATCAGATCCAACTCGAGGTGATCATTTAATTCTAATACTATATCCTCCTTGCCATGAAAAAATGGATTAAAGCCTTTCGTATTATAAGGAATAGCACTACCCTCTTTTATCAACATCCAGTCAGCCTTTGTTGACCCGCTTTCAACGATTAATAACATATAATTGAAATTGATTGCTCTTCAAATATATAGAAAATTTTATACTTAATGTATTTTATACCAAAAGTATTTTGTACATTTGGTAATAATTACAATAAGCTATGATGCCTAAAACCAAAATAGAACCTTTTAATATCATAGTCTTTGGAGGAGACGGAGACTTATCTAAACGCAAGATCCTCCCGGCGCTCTATCACAGATTTACTGAAAATCAGCTGAAGCTACCCTTCACTATTGTCTGTATATCAAGAAAGCTTACAGAGCTTGGTGAATTTGTAGAAGAGCTTACCCCTTACCTTCCGGATAACGCATCGCAAGAAGCAAAGAAATCATTTTACGATCTGCTGGAACTTGTCTACATCCCTGACAATAATGTAGAACAATACGATGGTCTAAAGAAAATAATTCACAAAAATCCGGAACGCCAAAATGTTTATTACTTCTCTGTTCCTTCATCTGCATTTGGAGAGATCTGTTCATGTCTCGGACAAGCCGAATTAATAAACGAACGATCTAAAGTAGTCCTGGAGAAACCGCTTGGTCACGACCTGGAATCCAGTATGTTTATAAATAATTTGATCTCGTCTTACTTCGAAGAAAGTCAAATATTCAGAATTGACCATTATTTGGGTAAAGAGACTGTTCAAAACCTAATGGTTTTGCGATTTGCCAATCATCTTTTTGAAAGAGCTTGGAACGCAGACAATATTGAAAACATTCAAATTACTGTTGCAGAAAGCCTAGGCGTAGAAAAGCGAGCAGGTTATTATGATGGCACGGGAGCATTGCTGGATATGGTTCAAAATCACTTGCTTCAGCTATTATGTCTGATTGCGATGGAACCTCCGGCAACGCTTGATCCTGATGCTGTTCGAAATGAGAAACTAAAAGTACTGCAATCGCTCCGACCATTTACGAAAGCGACGATCTCTGAAAACATTGTACGCGGCCAGTATACAAGAGGATCGGTGAATGGAGGTCAGGTCAATTCATATTTGGAAGATATCCAGAAATACGGCTCAGATACGGAGACATTTGTAGCCTTAAAGACTTACATCGATAACTGGCGATGGAAAAACGTCCCTATCTATCTTAGAACGGGGAAACGCATGAAGAAAAGATACTCTGATATTGTGATCAACTTCAAAGAAATGCCTCACAATATCTTTCCAGATTCGAAGTATCCACTTAGAAACAAACTAATTATTCGATTACAACCTGAAGAACGCATTGAATTGGTTCAGCTAAGCAAGGTTCCAGGACCGGGAGGATACCGATTTAAGCCAATTTCACTTAAACTGGATTTTGTTGATTCCTTCAACAATAGAATGCCAGATGCCTATGAACGCCTGATCATTGACGTTCTTAGAGGCAATCAGACCCTGTTTATGCGTAAAGACGAACTCGAAGCGGCATGGACATGGATCGAAAGCATCACCAAAAACTGGAAGAAATATGTCCCAATCACACTTTATGAATCCGGAGGATGGGGACCAGGTGATGACATTCTTGAAGAGGGAACTAAATGGCAAACGAAATAGTCATGAAGAAATTTAACACTAAGGAGGAAGCAATTAAGGAGCTAAGAGAAACGATCATCAACGTCTTAAATGACGAGAATGATAGATCAGGATTTTCAACCATGCTTCTTTCGGGAGGTGGCACCCCCGGCCCACTCTACATGGAATTGAACAGGAGTTATGATGCATTTGACAAAACAACCATTGGTCTTGTCGACGAACGTTTTGTACCAACGAATAGCGAGCACAGTAATGAGCGGTTGCTCCGAAACCTAATATCTCGTTCAGACAAGATCGTAGGTATGGTTTACGATCAAGATAATTATTCCGAGAACATAAATATCACAAGAAAACATTACGAGATCTTCCATGATAAACTTGATGTAGTTGTTTTAGGAATGGGAGGAGATGGACACACGGCAAGTTTATTCCCAAACGACCCAAGCTCTGATCAAGTGATGGAAGGCAATGAAATCGATCTATTCAACACAAATGCACCAAGTGTACCAACAAGAAGGATCACTTGCAGTAAACGATTACTTCTCAATGCTAAACATGTTTACTTATTGATATTTGGAGAAGACAAACTAAAGGTTCTAAAAAACAGTAAATTAAATCTTCCGATTCACAGAATCCTGGAAGAACGAAAAGACATCGAAATATACTATGCATAAGATCAACGATCAAATAGAAAGAATTACACAGCGGATCATTGAAAGAAGTGCCGAATCGAGAGCTAAATATCTCGAAATAACAAAGAAGAACTTCGACTCGAGCATAATCCGAAACAAACTTAGCTGCGGAAACCTTGCCCATGGATTTGCCGGTTGTGGCCCTGGAGATAAGAAGAGTCTCGCGGAAGGTCGTGAACCAAACATTGGATTAAGTACGGCTTACAATGACATGCTATCAGCTCACAAAACTTACGAAGACTATCCCAAGGAGCTTAGAGTGTATGCAAATGAATTCAACGCTACGCTTCAAGTCGCAGGAGGTGTGCCGGCAATGTGTGACGGTGTAACTCAGGGGCAACCTGGAATGGACCTTTCATTACTGAGTCGAGACGTTATTGCACTCTCCACTGCGATCGGCTTATCCCATGACATGTTTGACGGTTCTGCAAATCTTGGTATATGTGACAAAATAGTGCCAGGAATGTTGATGGGCAACCTCTCATTCGGACACTTACCATCTATCTTTATTCCGGGAGGGCCAATGGAATCCGGTATTCCGAATGAGGAAAAAGCCAGAATTCGGAGAGAATTTGCCGCTGGCAAAATCTCAAGAGAAGAACTATTGAAAGGAGAGTCAGATTCATACCATTCCCCAGGTACTTGTACTTTTTATGGTACCGCGAATTCCAATCAGATGTTGGTTGAAATAATGGGCTTGCAGCTTCCGGGATCGAGCTTTGTAAATCCAGGAACGGCATTGCGTGAAGCCTTGAATAAAGAGGCTATTCGTGTGTTACTGGACAATATTCGCGCCGGAGAAGTTGAGCGATCACTTGGATTCATGCTATCTGAGAAATCGATCGTAAATGGAATCATCGGACTTCTAGCTACCGGAGGTTCTACAAATCATACCTTACACCTCCCTGCCATCGCTAAGGCAGCCGGAATTAAAATCACATGGGATGACTTTTCTGAATTATCAGAGGTGATACCAAGTATTTGTAAGGTTTATCCCAACGGCGCTGCGGACATCAATCATTTCCATGCTTCAGGCGGCATGGCATTCGTGATCAGTACTCTTCTTGAAAATGGGCTATTGCATCAGGATGTTAATACAGTAGCAGGATTTGGATTAGACAGGTACACAAAGGAACCAAAGCTTAAAGATGGGGCGATTATCTATGAAGACGGGCCAGCTGAATCTTTAAATCCATCGATCATCAGATCGGCTCAAGAACCATTCAATAAAACAGGAGGACTAAAAGTATTACATGGTAATCTTGGATCTGCCGTAATCAAAACTTCAGCTGTAGAAAAGGAACATCACATTGTTGAAGCTGATGCCATTGTCTTTGATGACCAAAACGATCTTATCACAGCCTATAAAAACGGTGAATTGGATCGTGATTTCATTGCCGTGATTCCTTTCCAAGGACCTAAACAAAAGGGCATGCCGGAACTACACAAGCTAACTCCTACCCTAACGATCCTGCAGAAAAAGGGATTCAAAGTCGCATTGGTTACAGACGGTAGAATGTCTGGAGCATCCGGAAAAGTACCTGCGGCTATCCATTTGACACCTGAAGCAGTTGATGGCGGTTTGATCGGGAAAATTAAAACAGGTGATCGCATTGTTTTAGATGCAACGAGCGGTGAACTTAAATGTTTAGGTGAAAATTTGGAGAACAGACCTGAGCGCACCGTTAACTATGATACGTCAACGCACGGAATT
>JBMSGX010000067.1:0-10266 GCA_049416285.1 Crocinitomicaceae bacterium
ACAATTTGCAGGTAATTACAAGTCTCTTAAGAATTCAAGCATCTAAACTCGATTCAGAAGAAGCTAAATCTAATTTTCAGGATGCGATCAATAGAATTATGACGATGTCACTCATTCATCAGAAAATGTATGAGCGTGAAAACTTATCTGAGATCGAGTTGCATGATTATTTTGATTCATTATTAAATGATATTATTCGTTCAAGTATTCACGGAGAAGAGGTGAAGACAGATGTTCATATCGGCGTAAAAAGTGTTGGTGCGAAGTCGATTGTTCCTTTGGCGCTAATCATCACAGAGCTCGTTACAAACTCATTGAAACATGCTTTTGAGGGAGAAGGTGAAAAACTGATTCAATTAAAGATCAATGCAACGGATGATCCGGAAGAATTCGATTTGATCTATTATGATAGTGGTAAATGGAAAGATGCTGAACGGTCAGATAGTTTTGGGTTATCTCTAGTAGAGACCTTTACAGAACAATTAGAAGGTTCATTTAAACGTGATCTGAGAGATCACGGGTCGTATTATCATTTCAAGTTAACGAAGATCGATCGACTCTGATCAGAACATTCTTCTGACTTCCACAAATCTGTTTTTATATCCTGTAGATTCCAGGTCCGTAATAACTACTCCGAAGTGTTTTTTTGAGCTACTGCAATGAATGAACTGTAGCCCATCTTTATCGTTTTCGACAACAATTCCAATATGTCCTACTGTTCTTGATTTCGTTCCTGAAAATAAAATGCAATCCCCTGGTCGTGCCTCATCTCTATCGATCTTCTCTCCAAGCGCCTGAAATCCTCTGCTCGTTCTCACATGATCCACACCACATTCACCGTAGACATAGGAAACAAATCCGGAGCAGTCGAAGCTTTTGTTTGGTGTTTTACTGCCATACTTGTAAGGTGTGCCGAGCTGAGATTCAGCGATAAGCATAATAGAATCTGACTTGCACATCCAATCAACTGATTGACCGAACGAGTTCAGACTGATCAAAAGAAATAAGGAGAGAAGAAGTTTCATAGTTCAAAAATAGGCCTTTTCTAACTGTAAACCAGAATTTTAACGTTATTTAAGAGTGTGTTGTAACAAGCTGCTGAAGGTCGTTCATCGTACAACGCACGATTTTTAAGAAAACAACGTTGTAATTTCGTAGGATGATCCACCTGAGATTTCTAATCATAATGTTACTGTGTTGCGCAGGGCCGTATAGCTTCGGACAGCTGTCGAACCAGCGTACCGTCACATTTCAGCATACAGATTCTTTAGAGCTGGACAGTTTAATGATTATCCCTTCTTCTTTTTCCTTGAAATGCAGCAATAAGCTGATAGATTCTAACGAATACAGATTGAATTTTGCGGAAAGTATGCTCTATCTGGAGAATTACTGCGATGGAGATTATACCGCAGAATTTAGAGTATATCCGTTCGATCTGTCACAACCTTTTCACCTGAGGGATACATCGGTTATCTATTCAAAAGAAAAAGGAATGCGTGAAAACTTCCTTATTACCAATCAAGGGTATACCGTAAATGACGTGTTCGGAGGAACAAGTTTATCGAAGTCGGGAAGCATCTCCAGAGGGGTGACTTTTGGTAATAATCAGGATCTTGGAATTAACTCAACTTTGAACTTGGAATTATCCGGAAAGATCGCTCCTAATTTAAATTTGCTTGCATCGATTTCTGACGATAACCTTCCCATTCAGCCAGATGGAAACACAAATAAACTGAGAGAGTTTGATCAGGTATTCATTCAGGTCTACAATGATCGCTTGAAAATGATTGCCGGTGATTTTTGGCTGTACAAACCGAAAGGTTATTTCATGTCCTACAAGAAAAGGGCGCAAGGGTTAACAATGAATTATCAATGGAATCAGGATACATCACGTGTATGGAAGACACAAGTGAGTGGCGCACTGTCAAGGGGTAAATTCAACAGACAGATCATTCAGGGGGTAGAAGGGAATCAAGGTCCGTACAGGCTGCGAGGAGCGGAAAACGAACCTTTCATAATCATCCTTTCAGGAACAGAGCGCGTTTACATCGATGGAAAGCTTTTAGAGCGGGGTCAGGAATTCGATTATATCATAGATTACAACATTGCTGAGGTAACTTTTACATCAAGAAATCAGATCACAAAAGATTCAAGGATCGTTATTGAGTTTCAATACTCCGATCAGAATTATGCCCGTTCATTGTTTCAGACATCAACGACTTACCATTCCAAAAAGATGGACTTTTGGATCAACGCTTATACTGAGCAGGATGCAAAAAATCAAACGCTTCAGCAGGAGCTATCGAATAGTCAAAAACAGTTGTTAGCAGATATTGGAGATTCTCTTGATCTCGCACGGACGACGAGTATTGATTCGATCGGTTATTTCGAGAACCAAAACTTGTATAAACTCATCGACTCTTTAGGGTATGATTCCGTGCTCGTATATTCGGTTCACCCTGATTCGGCCTTCTTCAGGGCTACATTTGAATACGTTGGTCCTGGAAATGGAGATTATATTCTTGAAGGCTATAATGCACTTGGAAAGGTTTATCAATGGGTTGTTCCTGTCGCTGGAATTTCTCAAGGCGATTATGCTCCCTCCCGTTTAATGATCACACCGAAAAAGCGACAAATGGTGAATGCGGGTGTACGTTATCAAATAACAGATTATCTAAAAATTGAATCCGAACTTTCATACACCAATAATGACTTAAATACTTTTTCTCGCTTTAATTCAAAAGACAATCCGAGTGTAGGTGCTTGGAATAAATTGACGGGAATTATTCCTTTAAAAGCAAGTGAAAATCCAATGCAGCTGGAGGTTAAGCTGGAGAATGAGATCAGGGAGGCATATTATACACCGATCGAGCAATACCGAACAGTTGAATTTGATCGTGACTGGAACACACGAGGCAAAGGTTATGAAGGAAATCAAATTGCGACAAATCTTGGAGCAAAATTGATGCGTAAGACGAATGGATCAATAAACATTGAAGGACAGCAATACATTGTTGGTAATGATTACGAAGGATGGCGGGCAGCGACGGACGGGAAGTGGTCCCAAAAAGGATTCAGAGCAACGTGGGATGGAAGCTTTTTGTCGAGTGAAACTGATCAGCAAAATCAATTCGTGAGACACCGTGCGGACATTTCACAACAGCTCGGATGGATCAGGATCGGATATAAAGATGATCACGAACTGAATACCTTCAGAACTAATGTCTTGGAGCAGAACTCTTACCAGTTCTTTGATTATCAATTCTATATTGCGAATGGTGACTCGGTCAAAAATAATTACAAGGTATTTTACAGGGAGAGATACGATCAAAGATCAGATAGTACAGCGTTAAGAGCTGCAGCGAAAGCACGATCAATAGGGAGTGAGTTTGGCTTTACCAATTGGAAGAACCATCGTTTAAACGTGATCACCGCATACAGAGAGTTAAGGATAACTGATTCAACTTTGATACAGGAGGCTCCGGAGAATTCATTACTTGGAAGGGTAGAATACCAGATGGATATTTTCAAAGGAGCAATTTCCATGAACAACTTTTATGAAATAGGTTCGGGACTTGAATTGAAAAGAGAATTCTTGTACATCCAGGTAAATGATGGGCAGGGAGTTTACACATGGGTAGATTACAATAATGATGGAGTGAAGGATCTAAATGAATTTGAAATTGCCCAGTTCATTGATCAGGCAAGCTACATACGTGTCTTCACTCCAAGTAATGAATACGTGAAGACATACTCCAATGAATTGAACCAATCCATCCATATTCGGCCGGAGCGCGTTTGGGGAAGATCAAAAGGTCTTAAAAAGTTTTTAGCACGATTCTCAGATCAGGCCAGGGTGCGTATCAGTCGTAAAACCAACTATTTTACCGGAGCCCGCGCATTCAATCCATTCATAACTGAGGTAGCGGATTCCAACTTGATCTCTACCAATTCGAATATCCGAAACTCGTTATTTTTCAATCGTACGTCCAGCGTATTTGGAATGGAGTACAACGTTCAAAATGTTCAAAGTAAAACCTTACTTGCATCCGGATTTGATTCCCGCTCAAACAGGTTCAATGAGATCGGTTTAAGACTTAATCTTAAAAAGAAATTCACAGTAAAGCTGAGCGCAAGACAAGGAGAGAAAGTGGCCGAAGCGGACTATACCTCAGGGAGAGATTATCGTTTGAATTATGTATTTGTTGAACCCGCGTTGATCTACCAACCTAACACGGTGTTTAGAACGGCAATAGAAGCGCGTTTTTCTAATAAGCTGAATGCAGAAGAGCTGGGTGGTGAAGAATCGACTGTGTACGAAGTTGGATTGGATACTAAACTAAGCAGAAGAGAAAAAGGGATTCTTCAGGCGAATGTTAAAATGTTAAGTATCACTTACGATGGGCAGCAAAATTCGGCACTTGGATTTGAAATGTTGGAAGCATTAAAACCGGGAATAAATTATACATGGGGGCTAGGATATCAGCGCATAATTGCTAAAAACCTGCAATTATCTATTCAGTATCAGGGAAGAAAATCAGAGGATAACCGTGCAATTCACTCCGGAGGTATGGAGGTACGTGCATTTTTCTAGTGTGGATAAATTCTTGACGATCTCTTAAACTCTTGAGGTCTGAATTTCTATCTTAGATTCACGAATTGATTATGAAAAAGCTATTACTACTCTGGCTCTTGTTGCCATTCACTTTATGCTCACAGGTAAGTGGTGTAGTATTTGATGCTGTCACGAATGAACCGATCTACAATGTCAGAGTTGAGGTCGGAGAGCTAAAAACAAAAACAGATTTTGACGGTGGTTTTCAATTAAATGTAGATCAATTTCCCTGTTACATCGTTTTCTCGGCGATGGAGTACATCAAGGATTCTTTGGAGCTCAAAGGTCCTATCACAGAACTGAAATTTCAATTGCGTTCGGAGATCAAACAGTTGAGCTCAGTGGTGGTCTCCGCAAACAGAAGAGCACAGGACATTGAAGATGTTCCGATCTCGATGGAGATCCTACCGGCAGCGCTCATTAGTAATAAGGGATTTACGAATTTAGAGCAAGTTGTCGATCAAGCACCTGGTGTTTTTGCAATGGATGGACAGGTAAGTATTCGTGGTGGAGGTGGATACGCATATGGCGCAGGCAGCAGAGTAATGGTGCTTTTAAATGATATTCCTTTACTTTCGCCTGATGCTGCTGACGCAAAATGGAATTCGGTTCCCTTAGAAAACATAGATCAAGTTGAGATCATCAAGGGTGCTTCTTCCGTATTATACGGTAGTGGAGCATTGAACGGAGTAATATCCATGCGAACCAAAGAACCTTCTTTGAATGGCGATCTGAAGGTTAAGGTTCAATCCGGGGTTTATGATAATCCAAGACGTAAAAGTTTAAAGTGGTGGGATCGAAATCCAACATTCCATATGGCTGATGTTACATACGGTAAAATGTACAAGCAGTGGGGTCACACAGCATCATTACATGGAGCAAAATTAGAAGGGTTCAGAGGAGGTGAAGATGAGTTACGAGGAAGGTTGAGCGGTACCGTATATTTCCGCCCGGAAAAAGCAGAGCGACTCAAAACAGGTGTGAGTTATAATGTTCAACTTGAAGATGTAAGCAGTTTTATTATTTGGGAGTCGGACAGTTTAGCTTACACGCCTTTGGGCGGGGCTGATGACCCTGAAGAATCCAATTCACTTTTCAGACAAAAGTCCATTCGATTCAATGTTGATCCGTACTTAAAGTACTTTGACCAAAAAGGGAATCGACATGAGGTCAAAACGAGGTATTACCTCGTTACCACCGGAAATGAAAGCAACCTAACAGATGCAGCGACTGCTCATTTAGGATATTTTGATTACCAGTTCGCTCGTACGACGAAGGGAGGGCACAACCTCATTTTTGGTGCAACTAGTTCGAGTTCAATTATTGTGAGTAGAGTTTTCGGTGATCACAATTCCATCAACTCAGCATTGTACGGACAGTATGAGAGAAACTATGACAAAGTAGATATAACCGGTGGTGTAAGAATGGAATACTTCAAGCAGGATGACCGCATTCCGGACAGCCGCATTGAATGGAATCAAGGTAAATCGTTCATTCCCTTTTATCCTGTTTTTAGAGGAGCGATACACTATGAGCCTATTAAATTCACACACCTTAGAGCTTCTTTAGGACAGGGGGTAAGATTTCCTTCTGTCGCTGAGCGCTTTGCTGCAACGTCTAATGGAGGAGTTATCGTCTTTCCAAATCCTGAGTTAAGACCGGAAACGGGCTGGGCTGCTGAGATCGGTGCGAAACAAGTGTTCAAAATGGGTGAATGGAAAGGGATGCTGGACGTTGCCGGTTTTATTAACCGTTATTCCAATATGATCGAATTTGCATTTGACTTATATATACCTGATTCTATTCCTTTGAGCTTTAATCCTGAGGATGTCGGTTATATCAATAACTGGATCGGATTTAGCGCAAGAAATGCTGAAAAGGCACAGATCACCGGGGTTGAAGTTTCGTTCTCAAGCACCGGAAAGATTGGTCAAGTGGAAATAAACGGATTGATGGGTTATACTTATATGAATCCGATCTCCTTGAATACGGATCCGAAGTATCTACAAACTTTTTCTGACTCCTCCAACATGTTAAAGTACAGGTTCAATCACCTGGCGAAATTTGATTTGGAAGCTGAATATAAAGGGTGGTCTATGGGGGTATCATCCAGATATAGTAGTTATATGCACAATGTGGATGCATTGTTTGAAGATGGATTCCAGGGACAGGAAGTTCTTGCTGGCTTGAAGGAATATCGTCAAAATAACCAAAGGGGAAATCTGGTTTTTGATTATCGTATAGCGAAAAAGTTTGTCGATAAATACCGCATATCGTTGATCGCAAATAACATCTTTAATGCGGAATATTCAAGTCGTCCGGGAGACATTCAACCACCTCGAAATTTCATGCTGCAACTTCAGTACGGGTTATAAAACAGAACTAGTCGATAGCTCCTGTTTCTCTAAGGAACATGTTATAGATCATTCCATCAGACAGTCCGATTTTCGGGACAATGATCTCACGACAGTTTAATTCTTTTAAGATGTATAGATAGATCTCCAAGGCAGGCACAAGGA
The DNA here is from genome assembly GCA_049416285.1 of Crocinitomicaceae bacterium. Lineage (GTDB taxonomy): Bacteria > Bacteroidota > Bacteroidia > Flavobacteriales_D > Crocinitomicaceae > UBA4466. The sequence continues at coordinate 7,135 of JBMSGX010000067.1, forward strand.
CATCTGCACGGTCAGGTTTTAGCTGATAACGATTAATTCGCTGCTTCACCGACATTGGTTCCAATTCATCGCGTAAACCTTGGATCTCATGAATGTAGAGCGGTTCCATGTGTCCACCACCCAGGATTTTATGAGTTTTGTTGATATTTCCTCCAGTAGCGAATATTTGATGTACTGTATCGATGTCTACGTGTTCCGAGAGCCAGTCATGGATGTCAGTCCAAATGTTTGGATCTGTTTTTCCTTTTAACAACCTCAACGTTCCAACCTGGAATGATTTGGCGGCAACGCGTTCACCTCGTTCGAAGACACTGACCTCTGTACTACCGCCCCCAACATCAACAACGATGAATGGAATTGTTTTATCGAAATCAAGTAGGAAGAAGGTTCCAAAAATCAGTTCTGCCTCTACATCTCCTGTAATGATCTCAATGTTGATTCCTGTTTCCTGTTGGATCAAATCGCGCACTTCACCACCGTTCTCGGCTTCACGCATAGCCGAGGTAGCACAGGCACGCAATTGCTTTACATCAAAAATTTCAGAGATCAGTCCGAAGGCTTTCATTGCCTTGATGAAATCTTGTGTTTTGCTTTCAGAAATGCGCCCGTTATCGAATACCTCCAAACCTAATCGCAAGGGAATACGGGAGTATGAGACTTTTTGGATCGTGGTAATTTCTTCTTCGGTACTCACCTCACCAACAAGTAGTCGTGCGGCGTTGGTACCAATATCTATAGCTGCAAACTTCATCTAAAACTAAAGATAGAAGTTTCTACTTCACCGGAATGCAGTTGTTGAAAGCTTGTGAAAAAATTACTTCTTTCTGAAGAAGATCTTGATCGGAACCCCGGTAAAATTAAACTCCTCTCGAAGTCTGTTTTCAAGGAACCTTTTGTAGCTATCGGTTAAGTATTGCGGAAGATTACAGAAAAAGGCAAATGAAGGTGCATGTGTAGGTAGCTGCTGCACATATTTGATCTTAATGTATTTCCCTTTAACAGAAGGAGGAGGTGTATGTTGAATGATCTCGAGCATAACCTCGTTCAATTTGGAAGTAGCGATCTTTTGTGTTCTGTTCTGAAAAACTTCCATCGCTGTTTCCAGCGCTTTGTGAATTCGCTGCTTCGTTATAGTAGAGGTAAACAGAATTGGCACGTCACGGAATGGGGCTAACTGCTCGCGGATCTTTTCTTCGTAGGCGAGCATTGTCTTGTGATCCTTTTCTATAAGATCCCATTTGTTTACTAAAACAACTACTCCTTTTGAGTTCTTCTCTATGATATAAAAGATGTTCAGATCCTGTTTCTGTATTCCTTCTTCGGCATCCACCATGAAAATACAGACATCCGAGTTTTCGATAGATCGAATGGAACGTAACACCGAGTAGTATTCTATGTCTTCGTGAACCTTTGCTTTTTTTCTTATTCCTGCGGTATCGACAAGTACAAAGTCAAATCCGTAGGCTGTGTAACGTGTATTGATCGAGTCACGTGTTGTTCCGGAAATGTTGGTCACAATGTTTCGCTCTTGTCCTGTCAAAGCATTCACTAAAGATGACTTTCCTACATTCGGCTTCCCAACAATCGCGAAGTGAGGCAGACCTATAGTTTCATCTACATCAGGTTTCTCATCTTTAAATTCTTTGATGATATCATCCAGAATTTCTCCCGTTCCTGATCCGTTCGTTGCTGAAATGTCGTATACGTTACCAAGACCAAGTGCCCAGAATTCTGAGGATAATCCCACACGTTCAGTGTTGTCTACTTTATTCGCTGCAAGAAAGACCTTCTTCTTCGATTTTCTTAAAAGGTTCGCAACCATTTCATCAAGATCTACGATCCCTGTCATTACATCCAGCACAAAAATGATCACATTGGCTTCATCAATTGCAATTTCAACTTGTTTCCTGATCTCTCCTTCAAAGATGTCATCAGACCCCTTCACGTAACCGCCAGTATCGATTACAGAGAATTCTTTTCCGCACCATTCACCACGTCCGTAAATACGGTCACGCGTTACTCCACTAATTTCCTTTACAATGGCCTGTTTAGATTCAGTCAGACGGTTGAAGAGCGTTGATTTACCAACATTTGGTCTACCTACAATTGCAATGATGTTTCCCATTTCTTTCTTTAGCTAATTTCCTTAACGGATGTGAACGGATTAAGTTTCTTCTTAATAGCCGTATTTGCGCAATTTGGAGTCTGAAGCACGCCAGTTTTTGTCAACCTTAACGAATGTTTCCAGGAATACCTTTGTTCCGACAAACTTCTCGATCTCCTTTCGCGCTTCTTTTCCGATACGCTTGAGCATTTCACCGCCTTTCCCAATGATGATCCCTTTTTGAGAGTTGCGTTCTACGATGATCAGCGCACGAATGCGTGTCAATTCTTCGCCCTCAATATATTCTTCGATCTCTACCTGACAAGCGTAGGGGATCTCTTTTTTTGTGTGAATAAAGATCTTTTCTCGAATGATCTCAGACACAAAGAAACGCATTGGTCTGTCAGAGATCTGATCCTTATCGAAGTACGGAGGACTCTCAGGAATGCGCTTCAATATTTCTTCCCAAACACCCTCAATGTTGAACCCATGAAGAGCTGATATTGGGAAGATCAAAGCATTTGGCAATTCATTTTTCCAATAAGCTAAACGTTCTGTCATCTTATCTTGGTCTGATAAGTCCATTTTATTCAACAGGCAAATAACAGGGATGTTCAGCTTCTTGATCTTCTCAAGGGTTTCCTTATTGTTGGTTTCTGTTTCGAATGGATCCGTGATGAAAAGTAGGACATCAGCATCTCTTAGAGAAGTGTTGACATATTCCATCATGTTTTCATGCAGCTTATAAGCCGCGTTTACCACTCCTGGTGTGTCTGAAAACACGATCTGTGTATCCTCATCGTTGTAAATCCCCAGAATTCTATGACGCGTGGTTTGTGCTTTCGATGTAACGATCGATAGCTTTTCACCCATGAGCTTATTCATGAGGGTAGACTTTCCGACATTCGGACTTCCTACAATGTTTACAAATCCAGCTTTGTGCGCCATAATTCAGAATTACGGTGCAAAGAAACGAAAATTAATTCCGTTCGATTCTATTAGAACTTAAAAAACCAGCTACACATAGG
>JBMSGX010000068.1:0-9979 GCA_049416285.1 Crocinitomicaceae bacterium
CGGCATACAGCAGGTATTTGCTGAACTTGTTTTCAGTCCCGATAGCTATCGGGAGGAGGCGTTGGCGTATTTGGCGGAGGAAGCGGAGCATTGGATGGTTGTTACCTCATCAAATTACAAAAAATGAACTAATGGTCTTAAACTGTTGGAAGTTCAACACTCAATCTTTCACACCTCTCCTCCAGTCCCAGGGAGGTATCGGATTCTTATCCTGCCAAAGGCCAACCTTATTGGCTCTGGCCTCCTTATCCAAAGCTTGTAGTTTAGAATAATTCGAATAGCGTCTGAAATGCCACCAATTCTTTTATTTAGTTGTTACCTAGGAGTATCTCGAATATTTCCCCTTTGCCCAATCAGAAGAGTTTCGTAAGTCATTGTTTGGAATCTCCGGAGGGAAACCGAAGAATTTGTATGATAATCTACGTGCATGACGTGCAATTTCAGAGTGGGTTCTAAAGTAATTCAGAGAGTTATAATCATAAATAGATTGAGCAGGCAAAACTCCTAGTGTTTTCGGCATGTTTTTTACCGAAAAGGTAGTCATTGTGCTTTCTTTCCAATCTAGCGTCCTTTCTATCTCGAAATAAGCCAAATCCATCCATGGGTGCTCCTCTTCATCCCACACTACCATGTTGTTAAATATTTCAGGATCCTCATAATCCTCCGCATCATGAAGCTGGATTTGAAGTTTATATTTTGCTCTACCTTCTCGCACACAATCTTCCCATTCATACTTCAAATAGTTTCTTCCTTTTGTATCATAAGGATCGATACGTTGATTACAAGTATCCCATTCGCTTGGGTTTTCATCTATACCAGTTTCTGGTGCATCATCAGCAGGAAGAACGCGGTACTTTACATATCTTAATGTACCATCCTCGCTGATAAACTTATAAGGGGTTTTGGCGTAATAATGAAGGTTCTGAAAAGAGCTTGGATCAATACGAAGCGACTCCACCGCTCCCTTATGACCGTCCGGATATACACGATTATAATCCACATATTCTATACCATATTGTTCGGCTCTTTTCTTGCCAAATTTATAAAAGCTACTCGCCGACCAAAACAAACTGAATTTTCCTGTGTTCATCTCAAGATCGAAAGGACTTTTAAATCTCTCATCCGCAAATTTGATTGAAATGCTTCGAATACACTTCATGGCATCATCGAGGAAGGTCGCAGAGGCATGCCTTACCCTTATAGGAAATTTCCTTCCCGGCTGGAAAAACTCGTGTTCAGGCCATTCCGGATTATCAACGATTTTTAACCAACCCACTCCTGCAATTCCGTTGTTGTGACTCATTCGTGATCGCTTTGGGAAAGAGACCATTACAGCAATGAACAAACCGAAGAGCTTCGCTAATATCCACAGTATAATTTTGTCCTTTACTCTACGTAGCCATGTTCCATCTGTGCGTGGCTTTACTTTACTTTGTCCTTCTGACATAGCACTTTTCGTTTGTTAGTTCCTATATGTTCGTTCTCGACTCTATCGTATTAATATCCACATTCAATGCTTCAAATTCTTTTCTTTTCTCTTCCAGCAATCGAATGTATTCGGGGTGAACATCTCCCTCTTCGTTATTCACTATAAAACCATATTCTGTTCGCGAAAGAATGTTGGCAAACATAAGTCCGTTTGTGGCAGTATCCAGGGCTGGAGCAATGCTCATGTCACTTTCCGGCCCCAACACACCTGTTTCTTTATCTCCAAACCTCAATCCGCCGCAGTTGTACAGTACCTCGCCCAATTCATCATACTGATGTTCGTTGATCCAAGTGTGCATGTAAGTGGCAACCATGATCGCGTATTTACAAAATGACCTTACATTTTCTAAATCCTCTTCCATGCCCTCTTTAAAGCTTTCTTCTTTTGTGAGTGGTGAAACTGCCTTTAGCTCACCGTTACGCATTTCCCTATTCACCGTAGAATCGAAACCATACCTTAACTTATAGTACTCCAGTTTGTCTTCTAACAGTTTTAGCTCTTGATCAGTGAGTTTGCTTCTGTCAATATCTGAAGCAAATACTTTAACAGAATGATTTACAAGATCCTCCGAAAACTTGTGGACTTCCATCCAGTGCTCTTTAATGCCTTCCTCGTGTTTTCTGAAAAACCACTCTACATAATCTGATGTGACATCCCAAAACAACTTATCCGCTTTTGCACATGTGTGCACTTCGCTAATTGGCTCCATCGGCTTCCAATTCTTCCAATCCTGCGTCCCAAGAATGTCGACAGATCGATCTAACATTCCGTTCAAAGTAATGGCCGAAGCATTCGGTATAAAATCAGTAAGTAAGAACCCATCCGCCGTGTGGTTGATGAGAACAACTTCCTTAAGATGAGGAAACAAAAGAAAAGCAAGTGGATTTCTTCTAAGATTTCGATATGCCGCAACGGCAAACTGCTCTGTTAACAGATGTGTTCCTGTAAAGTGCTCATCTACCTCTGTAGTGAATGAACCACAACAGCGAGCCAGCCTTTTAGCAGCTTCCCATTCCGGTCCATCCCCTCGTTTAACTACCTTCTTAGCAAATGGGTCTTTTTCGAACTTACTAAGTGGGCCTGTAAGATGAATTTCGATTGGAATAGGATAACCGTGCTCATCTAATTCAAATTTCATCTCACATGTTGGAAGCGCATGAATAGTATCTTTCTCGTATCCATAAATACCGAAATATTTGATCCAATAATGGTCCGGGTTTTTCTTGTCTGGCAAGAATGCTCCACGGTTCATTCCGTTCATCATTCGTGTCCCAAAATATTCGTCAGATCGGGTAAATCCAGGGTATCGTTCTTCCAGCCAACGTGTTAGATTAATTGGGTAGTCATCGTTTAACTCTTTTATCGTAAGGCTCTCAGGGTCCACCTTGATTTTCGCCAAATGTTCAACGCGTGTAATCTCGATTGGAATTACCTGGCCAACAAAAGCATCGTTTCTTCCTTTAGAATAGTATTGTGGCGAGTCAATGTCATGATCTTTGATAGCAACACGTGGAGTTGGACTGTCATGACGATATTCCCAGAAAAAAAGCTGAATATCACGAAGGTTGTAACGCATACCTATCAACTCTCCTTTGTCCACTTCGACACGTTTAAAAACATCCTTTTTCAAATGCGGTTTTTCTCCTTCATGGAAGACTTCTGTAACTTGATAAATATCTAAATAGAGCTTTCGGTTACTAGAAGATTTGGCATAGCGAAAGTCAAACTTGATTTCAAAATTTCCGTCTTTATCAGAATAGGTCTCTCCAATTTTGCGCCATTGTCCAAACCATTTTCTTGCCCAAAACTCCATATAAATATTGTGGATTGGCTTATTGAAATCATATCTGGATGCATAAGTAACTCTCCCTATTAATGTCATGTCTTTTTTAGTTCCATAGACCTTTTCACCTCTGGGAAAAAGTGACTTTAAAAATCCACTTAACCAATCCCGTAACTTTTCGTATTGAACGTATAACCATTCCAGAAGAATAACAAAGGGATTATGAATCATTCTGGAATCACCAAGTGTAACATGATTGATGCCCTTAAGTTTTGGAGTAAAAAAGCCTCCTCCATAAGGATATTGAATGCGCGTCGCTTTGATTCCTTCTTCAATGAGTTCGTGATAGTTTAATTTTCTCCAGTCTTGTTCCATATAAATCTTGGTATACATTTGTTAATTTGTTCTTTCCTTCAGAAAATACATTTCGATTTCGCCTTTGTTTTTGGCATGAATTTTTCCGCGGCTTTCAGTATCGAAATGATCCTTGATTAATGAGTAAGTGTCTTCAGAAACATTCACCTCTCCGGCCTCTCCTGAGCTTTCCATTCTACTGGCCGTATTCACGGTATCTCCCCAAATGTCATAGGCGAACTTCTTATTTCCTACAACCCCGGCAACAACAGGTCCGGTATGCAGACCAATTCTTATCTGGAACGTTTCCTTGCCTTCCTTCTCTTGTTTCTTATTGAATTCCGTCATCCAGTCGCGCATAACCAATGCAGCTTTTGCACAATCCACTGCATGAGTGGAGTTTGGAATGGGTAATCCGCCTACGGCCATATAGGCATCACCAATAGTCTTGATCTTTTCAATCTTGTGCTCTTCAACAATCTTATCAAAAGCACTGAAACATTTGTCTATAAGAGATACAAGTTCTTCAGGACTCATTCTGGCGGATATGGTTGTGAACCCAACAAAATCTGTAAAAAGTACAGTAACTTTCTCGTAACTTCTCGGTAGCGTTTTTCCGTATTTCTTCAACTCCTCCATGGTTTCAGCAGGTAAAATGTTCAATAACAACTGATCCGATTTCGCCTTCTCCCGATGCAGTTCTTCGGTTCTCTCACTAACTTTCCTTTCCAGATTATTGTACAGCGAAGCATTGTCAATGGAAACCGCTATTTGACCTGAAAGCAATGACAACAGCTCAATTCTATCTTTTGTAAATGCGCCTTTTGTCAAGTTGTTTTCCAAGTACAGTATACCTAACGGTTTGCCCAGATTTACAATTGGTATACATAAAATAGATTTAGGCTGTTGTGAGCTGATATATTCATCATTATTAAAACGGACATCGTTGATTGCATCATGAACAACCACATTGTCTTTTGTTCGTTGAACATATTGAATAATAGAAGTTGAAAGATCATTCATTTCTTCAATGGGAATATGTTCGAGCACCTTAATCGCGTCGGTCTGAGCGTTCAATCTCGCTTCCATGAATAACTGATCTTCCTCCTTCAAAAGCAAGTAGCCTTTTCGTGCACCGGCATTTTCACTCACAATACGCATTAGTACCGCCAATAAGTCTTCTAGTTTTACCTCTTTAGATAGGTTAGTAAAGGCTTTAATTAGAGATTGAACATCAAGAAGAGTTCCTCTACCCGTATTCTGGACAGTAATATTCGTATTATTCAACGCGCTTGCAGTTGAAGACTTATCAAGACCAGTCAAGTAATGGGGTACAAACTTCTCAAGGAAGCGCATTTTTGCAATGGCTCCCCATTCTCTATACTTGTTATATGCAGCTTTGAAATAGTACTCTGCTAGTCCTGTTTGCTTCTTTTCATCGTTGAACCGAGCAGCAAGCTCACAAGCCAATGCCTCTTCATTGATAAATTGCTGCTCTGCGGCTGCATGAATAGCTTGATCATAGAGCGATCTTGCCTTTTGAAAACGACCTTGTATTCTGGCTTTTTCGGCTTGAAGCAATTGATACTTGTGCTCAAAGTTTTCTGGTGCATTCCTGGACCAGTTTTTCAATCTGAAAATACAGGTATTTATCCTGTACAAGTATTTCTGCCGTTGTAACAAACCATTTTTATCTGCCAAGGCGGCATAGGTCAATCCCTCGTACAAAACAAGATTCGGTATTTCGAACTTGGCCAGTACCGCCTGATACAGGGATCTACATTTCTGAACACAATCAAGAGCTGCTTCATATTCACGAAAGTGGTAGTAGAGAATGAGCTTATTGAAATAGATAAAGAAGGTACCGGTATGGTCATTATTCTCCTTGTTCTGAGCCAACATGACTTCTTCATCATACGCCTCTCCGGTTAAAATCTTTGGATTCTCTGAACGCCCCATCAAGTTCAACATGCCCTGACGATAAACTTCATTGTAATGATAGTTTGTCATCTGCTGAAAATCCTTGAAGTATTTACTATAGGACCGCGTTTGCTCTTCTAATTCCGGCAGGGGAAGCCCGCATAGATAGGCATTTATACAATAGATATTGGTGTTAATGCAGGCAAATTCTATTTCTCCTGTCTCAAGTCCGATATGATATGATTCCTGAAGCGGTCCAAATGTGTGACGAACATGACCATTCCAATTGTTAATCAAAGCATAAACCGGATCATAAATCTGTGTCTTCCATTCCTTGGCGTCGTACTTTTCGAGTAGCGCTAATCCAAGTTGACCAAAGCGATACCCCATCTTCATTAGTCCGAGCACAACACACAAAAAGACACCATATCCCGCGAAAGCGAAGGCAGAGACCCCTGCATTTCCATGTTTCAGACAAATACCGATCATTTTAAATGCGATCATTGGCAGCAACTCAGGATATGCCCAATAAGAAGAAGAGGCGATATCAGCCATAATTCTAAGTGCTTCTTTCTTGCTTGGATCCTTAAGTTCTGGAAGAGCCAGTATATCGTCATTTGATTTTCCCCGGAGTTTCACCATGGTGGAAATAAGACTTGCAAAAACAACTGGTTTGGTAATCTTCCTGGGAAACTTAACATCCAGTAATTCCAAAATCTCCAACCCTGTCTTAATTGATTCCTTCAGCTTGTTTTCTGCCTTATAGGCCAGGATTCTAACTTCAAAAGGCTTAATTTTATCGAGCGTGCTGGTGGCATTTTCAACAGTGTCTTGAAAATACGCTTCCATTTCCTCAAAAGAACCAATCAAGTAAGCCAATTCAGTGGCGTATGTATATAATGCCAGGGTGGAATGATATTGTTTTTTCCACGCGTTGTCAGAAAGCATTTTGATTCCAGCTTTTGCATAACTCAAACCTGCCTCGAATGCAGAGTTAGTTTTTGCCTTTGCAGTAGCGCGTAAGTTCAGTTCAACCAATGCCTTTCTCTCATTCGGATTGCTTATCAATTCTGAACCAATATTATAGTGATTGACAATATCGAAAAGATAGTTCTCCAATTGTTCCTCAGAGCTGTTGTTCAGAAGAAGCTTACCTAATTCATAATGATAACTATTTCTATCTCCAACAGGAATCATCGAGTACATCGATTGCTGAATTCTATCATGAGAGAATTTGAACTCCGTATTATCCAGAGGAATTATAAGAGTCTTCTTCAACGCTGGCAGCAAGGCGGACTCCGTTTCGTCCCGGTCCAAACCAGATGCGATGGCTAGTATTTCAATATCAAAGGTAGCTCCAATACAAGAGGCTTTTTTAAGTACGAATTGACAATCTTCCGGAAGGTTTTGAATCTGATTCGTAAGAATATCCACCACATTATCCGTAATGTTTTTCAAACGAATCTTCTCAATATCCCATTCCCATTTTTGACTATCGAAATCAAAATAAAGTAACCCTTCCTCAGCTATTGATTTGAGCAATTGAGTAACGAAAAAAGCATTTCCCTTATTCTTTTCATAAACGAGTTCTGATAAATCGAGTATGGTCTCATCGTTGTTGCCAATACTGTCCTTAATCAACTGATCTACATTTCTTAGACTTAAATTTTCGAGGAGGATTTCTTCAACTTCACAGCCATCTCTCTTTATTTCTTCAATCTTGATACTGAAGGGATGCGAGCTGTCAACCTCGTTATCCCGATATGCTCCAACGCACATGAAGTGCCCGCCATCAGGATCGGTCATGAGCAATTTCAGTAAGCCTAGAGAAGAGGAATCTGCCCATTGAAGGTCGTCGATGAAAATGACAAGCGGATGTTCTGCCTTGGTGACTGCCTGAATGAATTTTCGGATGAGGTAGTTGAATCTGTTTTGTGATTCAGTTCCACGAAGCTCAGGCACGGGAGGCTGTTCCCCAATGATCAATGTTAAATCAGGAATAATGTCAGTGAGAACCTTACCTTCATCCCCTACAGCCTGAAGAATGAGCTTACGGAGTCTTCCCAGTTTTTCTTCGCCTTCAGTCAGATAAACACGAATAAGACTTTCAAATGCTTGAATAAATGCGTAATACGGAATAGCTCGCTGGAATTGATCAAATTTACCCTCCACAAAGTAACCAGAACGTTGAGCCAGTTTTTTATGTACTTCATGTACAACAGCCGACTTTCCTGTTCCAGAATATCCGGAAACAAGCATAAGCATTATCTCTCCGGAAGAACAACGATCAAACCCGTTAAGAATTTGACTTATTTCATTTTTTCTACCGTATAATTTCTGGGCCAGAACAAACTTCCCGAAATTATCATGTTTAGCCAGTTCGAATCGAGAAACAGAACCAATTTGAGCATATTCTTTCAGGCATCGCTCCAGATCTTTTCCCAGACCAATTGCAGACTGGTAACGCTCTTCAGCATTCTTTTTTAGCAGTTTTGAAATAATCTGAGAAATTACTTCAGGGACCTTAGGGTTGAGTACAAAAACACTTTCCGGTTCTTTCGCTATATGACCATGCACAATTTCCAGTGGATCATCAGAAATAAAAGGCAACTGTCCGGTTAAGATCTCATAAAATACAACTCCCAAGGAGTATAGATCAGAGCGGTGATCAATTTTACGATTCATTCGCCCTGTTTGCTCAGGCGACATATAGTTAAGAGTCCCTTGTAGTAACTCGGGATTCCCGCAATCGTGCATCTGTGTGCTGTAGGTGTTGGCGATTCCAAAATCAATTAAACAGACTTTTCTGTTTTGAAGGTCAACCAGAATATTATTGCTGGAAATATCCTTATGGATTATTTCTTTCTCGTGAACAGATGCCAGGGTATTCGCCAACTCTTTTGCAACGTACAGGAAATCGCGAACATCTTCTTTTTTGTCCTTGAAAACCTCCTTTATTGGATACCCCTCAAACCATTTAAAGGTGATTGCATAACGGTTGTCAATTTTTTTCTTGTCAAGGACTTCGCGAACATGTTCAATTTTGGTGGCTTTGAGCACTTCGAACTCATTATAGAACTGACGAATTTCATCTGGAGAAGGGTATTCGACATTCAGAACTTTCATCCCAAGCGGAAAATCAAGATCGCCTTTTGGTACCCGATAAATCAGCGTGTGGGCCTGTTCATGTTGTAAAATTTTCTCCATGCGTTCATCTCGCAGTTAAGTAATGTACAATCCAAATGCACTGAAAACCAGAATACACAGTAATAATTTGTTAATCGTCCTTTTCAGTGCAGTTTGCTCAACAATCATTAACCTCCGGCTTATCTGAAATGAGAACCACAGCAATAAACAACACGGATTACTCCAGTAAATCCTTGAGGAAGTTAACAAAATTCCAAAAATTAGCCTATAAGCGAAATATTCTAAAGAGCATGGGGCATTCAGGCATCAAAATTACCCAGGAATACTATGGAAGAATCGTTCAGGGCTACCGGCAAAAAACATCTGTGAATTTGATATCCGTTGAACGTATTTACAGTAATTAATGATGGGGAATACATTCATTTCTTATTCCTGACACCGTCCTCATTTGATTAACAGTTATAGATTTCCCTTTCTTTCGTACGCCCAATTCAGGAAATAGAAAAATCCCACCGCAAATGTTAGTATAAAATGAAATCTTATGTCCCCAGCCTGGCTGAATATAATTCCCAGTGTGCTTACTATCAGGATAATAACTGTTCCCCATAGTTTTTTCCACCATACAGCAGCATATCCGGCCAAATAAATCAAAATCAATGCATTTGGATCAATGTATGGGTAGGTTTGGGTAAAAACTGAGGCGTTATAGAAAAAACTCCCATTACCTGTTTTTAATGCTTTTACTAGATCTACCGCAACTAAAAAAGTTATCCATGCCGTAATGATAATCCCGAAAATCTTCGTCACCACAGAAAGATTATCCTTCTTTTTCATGCTTTAGTCCCGACTGATGTTTTAGCTTTTATATGCACTCAAAGATAGCCGTAATCCGTAATTGATGAAGTTCTCAGACAAGAATCGCTGACACATTTGGAGGGGCTAGCCACCTAAAAGTAGACTTTATGTCTAAGTATAACCTATGATGTTTTTCAGGAAAGCACAAACCCGGGATTATGGATCGCAGTCAATGCTTTATGGAAGTAGACCAGGCAGGTTATTTTCTAATACCTCCCCTCATTTCGAATCCACAATTATCACAGTCCTTGATTTGGTCTGGTCCTGCCTTTAAAGGTCAGGCCAACCGGTATGCTTCTTTTCTTCTGCAAAATCAATTATCCCATATCAGAAAATAAGGGCTGTTAACCTCGTTCCAAATAAACCGGCCTCCGGTCCATCCAACATTTTCATTTTCAAACTGTTGTGGATTTTTATCGATGAAAATCATT
>JBMSGX010000069.1:0-9950 GCA_049416285.1 Crocinitomicaceae bacterium
TCCTTCCCAAAAGAAGTTGATATTCCGTGGATTAGCATGATTGCAAATATTATGTTTACAATAGGAACCAAAAGAATAATAGCTGTCCACCATCCAGGTTTATTCGCTATTTGTGTCATAACATAGATGTTATAGATCGGCACTAGGCATGCCCAACCAGGCTGCCCCGCTTTGGAAAAAACTTTCCATTGAGAGGCAATCATCAAAATGATGATCGCTAAATAAACGATTAGAATTAATAACATAGTAGTTTGTTTAATTAGATTAATAAAGTTTAAATCTAAGAAAAACTACTTCCCTTCAACCATGAAATGATAATTCAAACCCCGTAAACTTTCAAAAATCAATTATTCATTTCTTCTACTTTTCCCTATTTTAGTGGAAAGCAATTATGATGAGAACTCTTTTAATATTGTTAATAATCACCTCATTTACAGCAGGATGTAAAAAGGGAAAGTCGGACTTTGTTCTTAGAGGGACGATTTCTGATGCAACATTTAGCCAACCATTGAGCGGAGGAACTGTTAAGCTTTATGAAGTTGAAGCGGGTGGTGGGAATCAGACATTATTGGAAACCGCAACTATAGGAAATGATGGAAGCTATTCTTTCACCTTTCCACGCAACAAAGTAGAAAATTACATCCTCACAATTGAAAAAGAAAACTACTTCAAGAATCAAACGGTCATACCATTCAACGACATGACGATCAAGGATGACAACATCAAGGACTTGAGTACTACAGCGAAAAGCTGGGCCAAAATAACATTATTCAACACAAACCCTCAACAGTCAGATCATTTAGCCATCATAAAACAGCAAGGGAAAGACAACTGTGAAGAATGCTGTTCAAGCTCTCAAGTAGATTTTTACGGCACTATAGACACAAGCTTTTACTGCGCTAACGATGGTAATACTACGTACCAGTTCTTTTATCAATTGGTTGGGACTAGTATTCAAGGATTAAAATCTGACGTTACTACAGCTTTTGATACAACCGAGATCACGCTGCAGTATTAACTATTCATCCTCTAGAACCTCTCGTAGCTTTTGGCGCAGCTGACGATTGTAGGTTTCTATGATATACTTGTGATAATTCGGAGTGCTTTTGGTGATGCATTTAGTGTAATGCTTTACACGATGCTCTATATGATCCTGCAGTTTGTCAAGCAATTCCAATCCATGGAAATAATCATCCGCGGACTGCTGAATAGCTACAAAGTGGTTTTCCATTGAAAGGTCAATAGCCTTTTTCCCCTTCTCTCCGTTATCCACACAGTTATAGTACTCTTCTTTGATATCGAACTTCATCAAGTGTTCTAAGTCGAAAATATCTTCAGCTCCTCTAGGGAATTCATATTCAACTTCGAATTGAAGATCATCCTCTTCACTTAAGCGAGACTCAAGAAACCTGTCCGGAAAACGGAAAGCATCCTGCCAGTTAAGGTAATCCTGCCAAAGACCAAATCTTCGAACATTGTTCCCTAGATCTATAACCTTAAAGCGATCCTTATTTGGCAACTTTCTCGACCCTCTCCCGATCATTTGGTGATAAAGTGTCAGTGACCTTGTTGCTCTATTCAATATGATAGACTGAACTGTAGGCTCATCAAAACCTGTTGTAAGAATCCCAACGGATGTTAAGATTGCATCAGGTGTTTCTTTAAACCAACGTAAAACTTCCTTTCTGTCTTTATCGCTAAATGTAGAGTCCAAGTGACGAATAGGATAACCTCTTTTCTTAAAAGTCTCTTCAACACGCATCGATGTATCGATACCAGAGTTGAATATGAGGGTTTTATGCCCAACTGACACTTCTTCATAAGCAAAAAGAAGTTTCTCCTGCATAAAGTAGTTTCCGTATACTACCTCGGAACTACTTACGGTAAAGTCTCCATTCGAACCGATCTTCAACCCGTGCAGGTTTACATCATATGTGAATGTATCCGCATCAGCCAAGTAACTACCTTCTATAAGAGAAGCTATACTTTCTCCTACTAATAACTTATGATAGTTGTCATTTAATGGTAAAGCTCTGTTGCTGCTTAATGGTGTTGCAGTTACTCCGAGGATATTAGCCCCTACATAATATTGGAAGATCTTTCTAAAACTATTATAATGCGCCTCATCAACGATGACCAAACCAATATCCTTCAAAAAGTTCTCATCATCCTGTAAACGATTATTCAATGTCTCTACCATCGCGATGAAACAGTCGTAGTTCTGCTGGTCCGGAACTTCTTTTACCTCACTATTGATAACCTTATTACTAACATCGATCGCAGTTAGCTGCTTTGACGTTTGTATAGACAACTCAATACGATGTGTTAAGATCAACACCTTCTCATTGAATTTGGCAATATATCTTTTTGCTATTTCAGAGAATATCACCGTCTTCCCTCCACCGGTTGGTAATTGATATAACAAGTTGAAATCCTTGCCATTAGTCTCAATCTCATCAAGTATCTGGTTAACAGTTTTCTCCTGAAATGGATATAATACTTTGGCTTTATAAAGATCCTTATCTATCATCGTGTCCTAGCAAAAATGGGCTACAAAGCTACGGTTCTTTTAAGGAAATGCAAAGTAAATACTCAGACATTGTTCAGATTTATATTGCAGTCCTATCGTGTAACCTGGATAACATTAAATTAAGTCCGAAAATCAATAATTCAATTAAATTTGTCTGTTATACAATTTGATGAACTAAAAACGAATAAAAGATATGAGCGATTTTCAAAAAGTAGACTGTTTGATCATTGGTTCAGGACCTGCTGGATATACAGCTGCAATTTATGCTGCACGCGCTGACATGCACCCTGTCATGTATCAGGGTATGCAACCAGGAGGGCAGCTTACAACTACGAATGAGGTGGAGAACTTCCCTGGTTATCCTGATGGAGTCACTGGGCCTGAGATGATGATGCAACTTGAAGCACAAGCCAAAAGGTTTGACACTGATGTTAGAGCTGGATTTATTACAAAGGTTGATTTTTCCGGAGATGTTCATAAGTGTTGGGCGGATGACGGAACAGAGATCCACGCTCAAACTGTGATCATTTCAACAGGTGCATCAGCGAAATACTTAGGTTTGGAATCAGAACAACACTATCTAAAGATAGGTGGTGGAGTTTCTGCTTGCGCCGTTTGCGATGGATTCTTTTACAGAGGTCAAGAAACTGTTATCGTAGGTGCGGGAGATTCTGCCTGTGAAGAAGCACACTACCTCTCAAAGCTATGTACGAAAGTGACTATGCTTGTGCGTAGAGACGAATTCCGTGCGTCTAAGATCATGGCAGAACGTGTTAAGAATACGGAGAATATTGAGATCCTTTTCAATACAGAAACAGAAGAAGTTTTGGGAGATGGAAATGGTGTGACGGGTGTTCGCGTCAAGAATAATCAGACTGGTGAAACATCAGAGATACCTGCAACAGGATTCTTTGTGGCAATTGGGCACAAACCGAATACTGACATCTTCAAGGATTACATCAATTTAGATGAGACGGGCTATATCAAATACGAACAGCCTGGAACTTCCAAAACAAATGTTCCTGGAGTTTTCGTTGCAGGAGATGCTGCTGACAAAACATACCGACAGGCAATTACAGCTGCCGGAACAGGATGTATGGCTGCATTGGATGCAGAGAGATACCTTGCTGCAAAAGGGCACTAAGAAATAGAATACAAATGATGAAAGTGGGGTGCTTAGCGCTCCACTTTTTTATTTGACCTTATCCTGAAGCATGGGAACGAATTTGAATACCCCAAAGTCTTCTACTTTCAATTGTCCGTCGTCCAACTTAATTATACGTTTCATCTGCTGACTTTCCCCTTCTCCAATTGGTATAACCATTATCCCCCCTACTTTTAGCTGATCCACTAACGCCTCAGGGATATCAGGAGCACCACAAGTGATCAGTACCTTGTCAAACGGTGCAAACGTAGGTAAACCCTTGTAACCGTCCCCAAATGACATTCTTGCATTGAACTTGAAATGGTCCACCATGGCTTTTGCCTTCAAATGCAATGGCTTGTGTCTTTCTATACTGAACACTTTTGCACCCAACTCACACAAAATACAGGTTTGGAAACCGGAACCTGAACCTATCTCGAGAACCTTATCCCCTTTTTTGAGTTCAAGTAATTCCGTTTGAAAGGCTACAGTGTATGGGTGACTGATCGTTTGACCGGATCCTATTTGAAATGCCATATTAGAATAAGCCTGTTCAACAAAAGCATTATCCAGAAAGAAATGTCTTGGGATACTGTCAAAAGCCTTCAGTATGGACTCATCCTTTATCCCTTTGTCACGAAGCTCTTCAATTAGCTTCCTACGCATCCCTCTATTTTTGAACGTATCCTTCACATCACAAAAGTACGATTTACGTCTTTAAAATTGATTTTGTTTTACCAACAGCGGGGTGTTGGCAGATTCTATAGAGGCTTTACACAACTGCAAATCAATAAGTTCTCTACTCTTGAAGAAGACGATTCAAAATCGACTCTTAAATCGTTATATTTGGGATTCAAAATTTGAAAAATGGCTATTTCCAAGAAAGAACTTGAATTCAATAAAAATGAAGATGTGATGCGTCTTAAGATCTCTGCTATGCAAAAGGAGCTGGATAAGATCATGGAAGGCGGTGGAAAAAAACGTATCGAGAAACTTCATTCAAAAGGTAAATTAACAGCAAGAGAACGAATCGATCTTTTGTTGGACAAGGATACAGACCGCCTTGAGATCGGTGCATTTGCCGGCTATGAAATGTATGAAGAGCATGGTGGGTGTCCTGCAGGTGGTGTAGTTATCGTAATTGGATATGTAAGCGGCAAACAGTGTATTGTTGTTGCAAATGATGCTACAGTAAAAGCTGGAGCGTGGTTCCCAATTACTGGTAAGAAAAACTTGCGTGCTCAAGAGATCGCGATGGAAAACAATCTGCCAATCATTTATCTCGTTGACTCAGCAGGTGTATACTTGCCAATGCAGGATGAGATCTTCCCTGACAAAGAACACTTCGGAAGAATATTCCGAAACAATGCAGTTATGAGTTCGATGGGTATAGTACAAATTGCTGCGGTAATGGGGAGCTGTGTTGCAGGAGGAGCTTATCTTCCGATCATGTCGGATGAATCATTGATAGTTAATAAGACGGGAACGATCTTCCTTGCAGGGTCATACCTTGTGAAAGCAGCAATTGGTGAGTCTATTGACAATGAAACATTAGGTGGTGCAACTACGCACACAGAGATCTCAGGAGTTTGTGATTACAAAACAGAGAACGATGAAGAATGTCTAGCAACTATCCGAGACCTAATGGATAAGGTCGGTCATGCTGAAACTGCTGGCTTCGATAGAAAAGAAGCAATCGCACCTAAGAAAGATCCAAAAGATGTTTACGGAATACTTCCAAGCGACCGAGCTAAACCTTATAATGTCAAAGACATCATCAAATGTCTTGTGGACGACTCGAAGTTTACAGAATATAAATCGGATTATGGAAAGTCAATTGTTTGTGCGTATGCCAGGGTTGATGGATGGAGCGTCGGTATCGTTGCCAATCAACGAGAAATTGTAAAAAATGCGAAAGGTGAAATGCAGTTTGGAGGAGTGATCTATTCAGATTCTGCGGACAAAGCTTCGCGTTTTATCATGAACTGCAATCAGAAGAATATCCCATTGGTGTTTCTTCAGGATGTAACTGGATTCATGGTTGGATCTCGCAGTGAACATGGCGGTATAATTAAGGACGGAGCAAAAATGGTGAATGCCATGGCTAACTCTGTTGTTCCCAAGTTCACCATTGTTACCGGAAACTCTTACGGAGCGGGTAACTACGCAATGTGCGGAAAGGCATACGACCCTAGATTAATTGTAGGGTGGCCTACTGCCGAGATAGCTGTAATGGGCGGAGCATCTGCGGCGAAAGTTCTATTGCAAATTGAGGTAGCTTCAATGAAAGCTAAAGGCGAAGAGATCACGCCTGAAAGAGAAAAGGAACTCTTCGATACTATTAAGAACAGATATGATAAGCAGACCTCACCATACTACGCGGCGAGTCGCCTATGGATAGATGCGATCATTGACCCAACTGAAACACGCAAGGTGATTTCAATGGGTATAGAAATGGCCAATCATAAAAAGGCAGACAAGAGATATAACGTAGGTGTAATCCAAACTTGATAAACATGCATTTAAACTGGCAAATCAAACATTATAACGATCTAACAACTAACGAATTTCATGACCTCATTGCGTTGCGTATGGAGATTTTCGTTGTTGAACAGAATTGTCCTTACCAGGACTTAGATGGAAAAGATAAAAAGTCATACCACATGATCTGTAGAGATGGAATGGGCAACCTTGCCGGGACTGCGCGTATTCTACCTGCAGGACTTGGATACAAGGATGCTTGCGCTATCGGACGCGTAGTGATTCGTGAAGACCTAAGAGGCGGTGGACATGGCCATACACTAATGAATAAATGTGTTGAATTCTGCTTGAAAGAATTCGGAGGAACACCAATGAAAATTTCTGCACAGAAGCATTTGGAAAAGTACTACGAGCAACACAATTTCATGTCTACAGGAAAGGAATATCTGGAAGACGGAATACCACATGTTGAAATGATTTATACTGAGAATTAATGAGAAAAGAATTTTTATATATCGCTGGAGCAATCGCATTCGTTTCTTGTAAACCGGCTTCTGAGCTCACGGAAGTTAATACGGTTGTAACAACTGTAAAAACAGAGAAATATGAAACTATAGACATGTCCTATTTGGACAAGTCTGTTAGACCACAGGACGATTTTTTCCAATATTCGAACGGAACATGGATTAAGGATAATCCCGTACCACCTTCAGAGTCTCGTTGGGGAAGCTTTAACGAATTGGATAAAGCGAACAATGAAAAATTGACACTTATTCTTGAAGACGCCCAAAGCAAAGGCGGTGAGGTCGGAACAACTGAACAGATCCTGGGTTCTTACTACGCAGCCATGCTAAATTTCGATAAAAGAAATTCTCTTGGCCTCTCTCCTATTGAGGGACAGTTGGGTAGAATTGATCGAATCAATTCAATGAAGGATTTTCCTAATGTGATCGCAGAGCATCACAGGCTAGGAATCGGTTCTCTTTTTGGATTCGGTGTTGGTCAGGACTTGAAGGATGTGGATAACCACACGGTTTACTTTAGCCAAGGTGGAATTAGTTTACCGAACAAGGACTATTACTTTAAAGAAGATAAGGCTGAGATACTAGACAAATTCAGAAAACACATCGCAACTGTTGGTAACATTATTGGAATGGACTCAAAAGCTGCTAGTCAATGGGCTGAGCAAGTTGTTGATTTTGAATCGAAACTAGCCACTAAAATGATGGCTCCTGCTGAATTGCGTGTACCTGAGAATACATACAATAAGTTCTCTAAGAAAGAGCTTATTAATATGACCAGATACTTTGATACAGAAACTTATTTTGCAAGTGTTGGTATTCCTAGTTTCGACACAGTGATCGTAGGGCAGCCTGATTTTGCTGAGTTGATCAGTGACATGGTTGAGAATACTAATATGTCTATGTGGAAGTCTTACCTTAAATGGAAAGTGATTGACCACTATGCAGGGCATCTGACTTCGGATCTAGACAAAGCAAATTTCGAATTCTACGGAGGTGTGCTTTCCGGAAGGTCAGAGATGAAACCAATGAATGAGCGTGCTATACGTGCGATAACAGGCCTTCCGATTGGAGAGCTGCTGGGAAAAGCATTTGTTCAAAAACATTTTTCTGAAGCTGCTAAAGTACGGGTAAACGAAATGGTAGATAACCTACTGATCGTATTCGAAGAGCGCATCAAAAATCTGACTTGGATGTCTGCTGAAACAAAAGACCAGGCACTTCTTAAATTGTCCTCTATTGGTCGAAAACTAGGGTATCCTGACAAATGGGAAGATTTTAGTTCTTTAAGATTCAGTCCTGATGATTACATCGGCAACATCAATAACATGGCGAAATACTCGCATGACAAAAACATGGGTGAATTACTAAAGCCAGTTGACAAAGACGAATGGGGAATGCCTCCTCATATGGTTAACGCATACTATCACCCATTACTGAATGAGATCGCATTCCCTGCCGGGATTATGCAGGCTCCATTTTTCAGTGATAAATATGAGGATGCTGTAAACTACGGAAGAATAGGAATGGTGATCGGTCATGAATTCACACATGGATTTGATGACATGGGGTCAAAATTCGCAGCAGACGGTTCATTCACAAACTGGTGGTCAGCTGAAGACCGTAAGCTTTTCGAAGAAAGAACAGCGAAACTAGGACAAACATTTGCCGGCTTCTGCCCTATTGACGGTCACTGTGTTAATCCTGACCTAACGATGGGTGAAAACATCGCAGACCTAGGAGGTCTTACAATGGCTTATTACGCATACAAAAGAACGAATGAGTTCAAATCAGGTGTGAAAAGAGATGGATTTACTCCAGCACAGCGTTTCTTTATCTCATACGCTCAGTTGTGGAAGATCAACTATACGGACGAAGAGTTGAAAAACAGAATTGCGAACGACCCGCACAGTCCAGGTATGTATCGTGTAAATGGACCTTTAATGAACTGTCCTGAATTCTTTGAAGCATTTGATGTTCAGGAAAGTGATCCAATGAGAAACTCTGAAGACAAGATCTCGAAGATCTGGTAATCAGGAACCAAACATAAAAAAAGGGCTCCGTTTGGAGCCCTTTTTTATTTAGTTTAAGTGGATCAAGATCCGTTTCTTTTTCGTTGTCTTCTTTACTTCTAATGACTTGCTGTAATTCAGAATATTTCGGATAACCGCTGAGTCTGACGGAAGCAATTCTTTAGTTGAAGATGTACATTCAGAGTATTTTTTTAACATAGGCAACGTTGTGTTTGTTTCTTTTCAAACGCAACTTTATCTGAATTATTATGCTGGAATAAAAAAATTAGTAGGCTCCCTCGTATTTTCTGATGAACCACTCAACAGCGAAAAGCAAAATAATAAGGATGCATAAGAGGATATATTCGATCAGCTCTGAGAAAGAAGACTCTTCATATGAAACAGTATTCACATCTTTTCTTTTTTGTAGATCCTTGATAAGCGCTTTGTAATCATTTAATGAATAGAATCCGGCTCCACTAGACGACGAAATTGTTTTCAAAATATCGTGATCAGCCCGCGTCACCATTTTTTCTATTGAAATATCCTCTACGACAAATTCCCCACTTTTCTCAAATTTCTTTCCATCCCATTCCGTTGTCGCCTTCCAGCTATAACTTCCCGGTTTCAAGCGACCTAAACTAAGTACATAATCTATTGAACGCTTCGAGAAAGTATAAGCAGACTGTTTATCAGACTCATCAATTAACGAAAGGTTTACTTCAGGCTCTGTGATTTGCTGAAGCGCGTCGTTGTAAAACTCTGCATTGATCAACACTTCATTCTGAACATTAAAGCGTTTAGGAAGTTTTATACGCAGCGGATACTTATTCTGCTTCACCAATAAATACTGGGTTATAGAACTTATTAGCTCCTTAAAACGATCATTATTTTGATTTCTTCTGAAATCGTCAATTCTCCAACGCCAAATCCCCTCTCCTACTAAGAAAGCCTCTTTCCTGCCATTTCTTGAAGCAAAGGAAACTACCTGATCAGATTTCAGCACAGGTCCGATCTTTTGTTTAAACAAAACATTCCCCCCGTTCACTGAGCTCTTTCCAAACCTTACCTTCAGCGGAGGCCATTTTTGAATATCCTTTTTAAGGCTTTCGGAAATCTCGAATAGTGTAAACCCTTCATCTAAATAAACCTGTACTTCGTCCAACGAACCACCGGAAGGATAATTTAACCCAAGTGCAAGCGTATTCGCTTTGTTTGCCGTCAACTGTGTTCCCATCATATAAAGAACCGGTATCTTCTTT
>JBMSGX010000070.1:0-9899 GCA_049416285.1 Crocinitomicaceae bacterium
TGAAGCTGACGAGAAAGTCCAACAGCAAAATCACAGATATCGATCATTTCCTGTACCTCTCCAAGTCCTTCCTGGTAAGATTTACCCATTTCATAAGAAACCAGCTTTCCTAGTGGCTCTTTGTATTCTCTTAGTTTCTCAGCAAGCTGTCTTACAACCTCTCCTCTTTTTGGCGCAGGGATCATTCTCCATTCCTTGAATGCTTCTTCCGCTTTCAGGATCACTGCTTCATAATCTACCTCACTTGCCATGTGAACTGATGCGATCACACTTCCATCTACTGGAGAAATTGAATCTACTTTTTCTCCTCTTGTTCTGAACCACTTCGATCCAGTCGAAGCACCGTTGTTTTCAGGTTCAATATTGAATGTCTGTAATATCTTATCGATTCCCAGATCTGTCATAACTTCAGCCATGCTTTTCGTTTTGTTGTTAAATTCGACACAAAATTACACTAAAAATGAAAGAATTCCGAATAATTGTGACCTAAGTCACGCAGTCCCAACACACAACTCTTTTCTCTTCGTTTTGATCTTGTTGGGCGTTATTCATCCGAGCGTTATTTCATTATATTTGAAATGCTAAAACCCGATAAATGAACCCGTACTTATTGATCATCGCACTTGCCAGTGTGATCATTCTCAGTTTCTTCTTCAATATTATCTCACAAAAGACGAATATTCCGTCTGTTTTGTTGTTGATAGCATTGGGGATGGGAGCAAAAGTCGTTATGGAACAACAAGGAATTCTAAACGAGGATTTGAAGCTCAACACCATTTTAGAGGTTCTGGGTAACGTAGGGCTTGTGATGATCGTACTCGAGGCTGCCTTAGATCTTAAACTTGAACGGGATAAGATGTGGTTGATCATAAAATCCTTCGCTTCGGCACTTTTGAGTATTGGCGGAACCATGTTCGGTATTGGTGCATTTTTCACCTATATATTCCCTAGCGCAGGCTTATTCCAGTGCCTACTGTATGCCATGCCATTGAGTATTATGAGCAGTGCCATCATCATTCCTAGTGTTGGAAGACTTATCGGTCACAAGAAGGAATTCATGGTGTATGAAAGTACCTTTTCAGATATCTTGGGAATTATGATCTTTTACTTCATGCTTGGTGCTGATGCTGATGCCGGTCAGGGGTCAATTGCATGGGGTATCATTTTAAATATACTTGGAACACTTCTTCTTTCAATTTTAGTTGCATATGTTATGGTTTACTTATTCCAGCACCTAAAAATGCAAGTAAAGCTGTTCCTTATCATTGCGGTACTGTTGATGCTATTCGCGATCGGGAAGTACTTCCATTTATCTTCACTGTTGATCATCCTTGCATTCGGATTAGTGCTCAATAACACAGACCTCTTCTTCCGAGGCTTCTTGAAAAAGCACTTCGATAAGGCAGCCGTTGCTCCAATCCTTCATGACTTTCACAGTTTAACACTTGAATCGGCATTCTTGATAAGAACATTCTTTTTCGTAGTATTCGGACTAAGCATTACAATTAGCTCATTATACAATATCGAGGTAGCCGTGAATAGTCTGGCGATCGTCGGGATAATCTACGGTGTACGCTTGTTGACGCTTCGCATCTTTGCCAAGGAGCACATTCGTCCTGAGGTCTATATTGCACCGCGTGGATTGATCACGGTTCTCTTATTCTTCGTGTTGATCAAGCATGATGAAGTTGCCATCGAAGCATTCGATGCGGGATTACTGCTTTATCCTATTCTAATAACAAGCTTTATTATGATGATCTCTCTGATCATCTACAGAGGTGAGAAGGTTACAGATGTACTATTAAATAAAGTTAGTCCAGAGGACAGAGAAGAGCACGACCAGCGCGTTAGAGAAAACGTTGAGCGGATGGATTTTGACGGTTTCTCAAACGAGCAACCCGAAGAATGACCATTTTTCTTTCTTGATCTGAAACCAACCTTCGTGTAGTCGAGTGTCGTATCTCTCTAGGTACATGCCATGGCCCCTTCCGTTTTCCAACGAAAAAGCATACTGATGAACTGGACAGATTACATGTCCGTTTTCTTCCCAACAACCTTCCAATGATTTCCCTTGATGTGGGCATTTTGTATCAGTCGCAAAGAACTGATCTCCTTTTTTGAGAATGAGAAGATCGAAAAATGCATTCTTTAAGAAATAAGGGTTTTTTACAGAGAGTTGTTCAGTTAGCTCCTCATGAGGAAGCACATTTACCCAGACCTCTTTTCTACCTATTAATCCCAACAGACAACGAGTTTACCCATCGTTTGACCTCCCTCCATATCACTGTGTGCTTTCGGTAAATCAGCAGCTGAATACATGCCACCTATCTGAGGCTTCACAACTCCCTCTTGGTACAATTTCAAAACACTTTCGAGACAAGCTCTTAATACTTGTGGTTTATGATCTGCGATCTCAAGCATATTTACCCCAAGTATGTTTTTAGAACGCATCATCAAGAACGCCGGAATTACCAGTCCCATTTTCCGCAAGAAATTCAGTTTTCCAAAAATACCAGGACCGGAAGAGCTCATCTCCGAACCTCCAAAGATGATCATTCTTGCTCCTGCTCCCATCAGTTTGAAGTCCTTTTTGAAGGTACTTCCAGCAGCGGGGTTAAAACTTACATCCAGCTGCTCATCCATCAAACGTTTTTTGATCTCAATATCATAAGGGCCTTGACGGTAATTAATCGCATGATCGGCTCCAAGATCAAGTACTCTTTTCACTTTTTCATCCGACCCGACCTTCGCTATAACGTTTGCTCCTTGATGCTTCGACAACTGAATAAGTATCGTTCCAACACCACCCGCTGCGGCATGCACAAGTACATTATCACCTTCACGCACTGGTGTTAAATAGCTGGCCATATAATACGCTGTTACACCTTGGGTACACAAGGCCATCAATTCGCCTATTGGTTCATCCTTGACCGGGATAACAGCGTTTGCCGTAGTTACGACATGCTTTGCATATCCTCCAAAACGACAAAAAGCGATAACTCTTGAACCGATGAGGTTTTCTGACTCAGCACTTCCGGCGGCGACCACTTTACCTACAACTTCATATCCGACAACTGCAGGCAGTGGAGGTGCCGCCTGATAGAGGCCTCTTCTCGCCATGATATCGGCATAATTCAAACCAAAACCTTCCGTTTCGACTACAACTTCATCCGTATTTATCGAATCGATCGAAAAATCACGTAATTCAAATGCCTCATTAGCCTCCCCATTCTTCACGAGGTACCAGGCCTGAGAATTAATCTTTTCCATGCTTATCTTTTTCAGTTTTTCCGATGATCACAACGATCTCCCCTTTCGGTGGATGTTGCTCATAGTGTTCTAATACTTCTTTTGCTGTTCCGCGCACATGCTCCTCAAACATCTTGGTTATCTCGCGTGACACGCATACCGGGCGATCCTCACCCATAAATTCACAGATCTGACCAAGGCACTTTACCAGTCGGTGTGGTGATTCATACAATACTATAGTGCGTTGCTCCTCAGCCATTTCCTTGAACTTGGTTTGGCGTCCTTTCTTCTGAGGCAAAAAGCCTTCGAATACAAATCGGTCACAAGGTAATCCACTTGCTACAAGTGCAGGAACAAACGCCGTAGGTCCAGGCAAGCACTCTACCTCTATCCCTTCTTTCACACATTCACGCACCAATAAAAACCCCGGATCAGATATTCCAGGAGTTCCCGCATCAGATACCAAGACAGTGTTCTCAGAACCCTGAATTTTCGAGATCACACGGTCCAGCGAACGGTGCTCATTGTGCGCATGAAAGGGAATTACCTGCTTTTGAATCTCCAGGTGTGACAATAATTTCTTTGTCACACGCGTGTCCTCAGCATAAATAACATCTGCTTCTTTCAGAATACGAATTGACCTTAATGTGATGTCTTCTAAATTCCCGATCGGGGTTGGTACAAGGATTAATTTTGCCATAGTTTACGATCTCGTCAACACTACATAATCATTCAGCAGTGTCTGTAAAAATTCGAGTCTCTTTTTAGGTGTTTCTTCAAGACCAATAAGTTCTGCGGATCGGTCTGCTATTTCAATTGCCAGTTTTTTTGTGGCTTCATTTGGATACTTTTTAACTCTTAAAATCACGTTCTTAATGAGAATCATATCGTCATCCGTAAAACGAGTAACATTGGAATATGTTGGCGTATAATTCTCCTGATTCTTTATGGACAATACATCCTTTAAATTGTAGTGCACTGATGATTTGTTCTTTACGACCAATGTGTTTGCCATAAGATCTCCGAGACGTTGTCTTCGTTCCGATGTTGCGGCAAAAATGATCCCAACGATTCCAATACCAAACCAAAGCAGAACAAATAAGTCCGCTTTTAACCAAACCCAGTCTCCTTTGAAAAGCCATCGTGTGAAAACTTCTCTTAATCCGGGTCTTTCACCTGAAACAGTCACCACCCTAATCCCCAGAATATATTTACCAAGACTTTGACCATGCGTGAAATACTCGATTACGGGAAAGTATAGAATGAAAGGCAATTTCATCAATAACAAGAAGAAAAATTCGACCATACTCGGATCTTCCATATATACTGCACTACTTCCGAAAACGATCGATATCACAATGAAATAAACGACAAACGCAAAGAAATCGATCATAGCAGCAGCAACACGATGTCCAATGGATGCGAGCTCGTATTCAACGGTCACATTCTGTGCAGATCTAAAGTCAATGGTTCTTGTTGCCATGGAGACTAAAGATACACGTTTTCCCATTTCTCGCAAACGCAATTATCCCCAGTAACTATAGTTATTTAGAAGCATTCTAAATATCCACTGTGACAAACATATGACAATTTGTGAGCGAAATCTGAGCATCTTTGCTTTTACCTATGAACAAAGGGATAGAGCGTCTATATAACATCGCATTCACCCACCGAAATCTCTCTCTGAGCGACGTCGGAAAACTGCATATTGCGCCTGAGGATCAAAAAGTTAGACTCTCTGAGGTGAAAAATGCTTTCGGGATCGATGAGTTAATGTATCTGACTACTTGCAACCGTGTAGAATTCACACTCGTATCCGTTTCAGAAATAGATGAAGCCTATTTGATGCGCTTTATCAACGCGCTTTTCCCCGTTTTAAACGCTGATGATGTTACAAGACTTGCGCACAACGCAGTAATGCACCAAGGTAAAGAAGCAGTTGAACATTTGTTGAGTGTGGCTTCTTCTGTTGATTCTATGGTTGTTGGAGAGCGAGAGATCATCACCCAAGTCCGAGGAGCATTTGAAACATCACGCGATAATGGACTATCAGGAGATCTGATCAGAATCGTTATTCGTCATACGATCGAAACAGCTAAAAGAGTTTACACTGAAACCAGTATTGCTACAAGACCTGTTTCTGTTGTGTCACTTGCCTATCATAACCTGAGAGATATGAATGTTCCACTTGACTCTCGAATTCTTATCATTGGTGCAGGTGTAACTAATACAAACATGAGCAAGTTTCTGAAGAAACATGGATTTACTGATTTTCATGTATTCAACAGAACAGTTTCCAAAGCGGAGCAACTGGCAGACGACTTGAATGGAAAAGCATATCCATTGTCTGAACTTGGCGAGTTTGATAGAGGATTTGATGTCATCATGACCTGTACGGGAGCGGATGAACATATCATCACGCAAGAGATCTATGAGAATCTTCTTCAGGGTGAAGAGGATAGGAAAGTTGTTATCGACTTGGCAATACCTCAAGACTTGAGCCCGTCCATCATTAATCATTACAACGTAACACATATCTCGGTAGAGGTACTTCAGGAGATCTCAAATGAAAACCTTAAGGCCAGGTCTGAAGAGATTCAACATGTGGAAGAGATCCTTTCAGAAGCAAGCTTTGATTTTGATTCAATTTACAAACAGCGTGAAATTGAGATCGCAATGCGTGAAGTTCCCGAGAAAGTGAAGGAAATTAAACAGAATGCGATCAATGAAGTGTTCAAGAATGAGCTCAGTACGATAGATGACGAGTCTCGCGAAGTGCTGGAAAAGGTACTTGGTTACATGGAAAAGAAATACATGAGTATCCCCATGCTCATGGCAAAAGAAATACTTCTTAAAAATCAATCAAAATGAGTGAAATCGTTATTGGTTCAAGAGGAAGCGACCTCGCACTTTGGCAAGCCCATCACGTAAAGGATAAACTTACGGAACTTGGCCACAATGTAACGATCAATATCATTAAGACCCAGGGAGATATGATCCAGCACCTTAGCTTCGATAAACTGGAAGGTAAAGGATTCTTTACAAAAGAGATCGAAGCTGCTTTGCTTGACGGGTCTGTCGATCTTGCAGTTCACTCCCACAAAGATCTTGAAACAAACCCACCAGAGGACTTGATCATCGGTGCGGTTTCAAATAGAGCCAATCCGGCGGATCTATTATTGATTAGAAAGACTTCGACAGATAGTTCGCGCAAATGGAACTTGAAAGAAGGAGCTATAGTTGGAACATCTTCCGCAAGAAGAAAATCTCAAATGTTGGCTTACCGTTCTGATGTAAAACTTAAAGACCTCCGTGGTAATGTTCCTACAAGGATCAATAAGCTGAGAGAAGAACAATACGATGCAATTCTATTGGCAAAAGCAGGTGTAGACAGACTGGAACTTGACCTTTCAGAGTTTGAAGTAGTAGTGCTGGACCCAACGGAATTTGTGCCGGCCCCTGCACAGGGCGTATTAGGTCTTCAGATCAGAAAGAATGATGATCGCATGGCTGAAATTCTAATGCATCTGAACGATAAGGAAGTTCAACGTCGTATTTCATTTGAAAGAAAAGTACTCAACCTAATGGAAGGGGGGTGTCAGTTGCCATTGGGTGTTTACTGCGATGAAAACAATACGTTATTTGCATCTTACGCACCAATTGCGGAAGGAAATCGCGTTTATAAAACGTACAAGATATCCGAAGACACCGACGTAGTGGAAATGGCTAGTAAAGTTGTAAATGAGCTACAACAGCATGTCACTGCTGAATAAACATATCTTCATCAGCAAAGATCCCTCGCAGGTATCAGTACTTAAGAATGTTATTGAAAAAGAAAAGGGCTCGCTGACTGCCAGAGCCTTTATTCGTTTTGAAAAGATCCCTGTATCAGACATTCCATCGGAAGATATCGTTTTTTTTAGCAGTCCACGCAGCGTTCAATATTTTCTTGAGGATCATCAAATTCCAAATGATACACTAATCGCGTGTGTCGGAGGATCAACTCATGCTGAATTAAAAAAACACGGAATCGCGGCAAACTTTGTTGGGGCAGATGATCGCTCGATCGATGAAGTCGCGGATGATTTCAGAAAATTTGCAGCTGAATCTACCGTTCTATTTCCAGTGTCTACATTGTCCATTGGAACTATAGCTTCTAAGATAGATCAGGATAAGCGCAACGTGAAAGAGATTTATCGCACAATACTGGACAGTGCATCTATTGATACTTGCGATGTGTATGTGTTTACCTCTCCATCTAACGTTCGTAGCTTTCTTTTGAAGAATAATATACCATCAAGAGCAGAAGTCATAGCTTGGGGAAATAGTACTGAGAAAGAACTTGCCTCGCGCGGAATTGAATGCAAAAAATTAGGCACCCCATCTCTGGAATGCCTAATAGATCATTTATCTGAATCTTGATCAACGCTTGATCACACGACTCACTTGTTTCGAGTTTCCTGATCTCAACTCAACGAGGTATGCCCCTGAAGCATATCCTGCAAAGTCCATCAACACTAAATTCGTTCCTGTCTGAGCTTTCACGAATTCTGTTCCTACCACTTTTCCAGCAAGGTCACGAACCACGATCTCCATATCCATACTTGATCCCGTGCTAAATCTTACAGTAAGCTGATCATCTGTTGGGTTAGGATAGATTCCGAAATCTGCGATTTCTTCATCATTCGTAACACCGCCCACGATCGTGTCTGAAGGCGCTCCTTTATATATGTTGATGTCATCCAGGTAGAAGTTATTTCCTCCTGACCCTTCAAACTCAAACTTGTACAAGAAGTTGTTTACAAAGTATGCTACTGTAACATTCGTCATGTGCACAGTTGTCCAATCTGATTGAGCTGCAGGTTGCCAAGATGTTGACTCTACTAACGGAGAAAGCAACGATCCATGGATCGTTTTACGCTGTGCCCAAGTTGCTCCACAGTCTTGAGAAATGAACACTTTCAACCACTCATCATCCGAAGAGTTCTTTTTTCTGTAGGCGTAGCGGAAAGACATCGTCACAATCTCATTCAAGGCTGTATCCACAACGGAAAGGTCTACAGGTGCAGCAATTACCTCATCTGTGTTCGATCCGTTCTGTGTAAAGTTTTCTATACCGATACACTGGTTCCCTGTGTGTCCGAATCCAGTGAAGATTTCAAAGGTGTTATTGTTTCCTGGGTTAAATACAGTCCACTGATCAGTAGCGCCAAGGCTCGTATAATCTTCAAATCTCTCAACGAAAGGAAGTGTGTTCGCTGTTGGTAATACCTGAATATATGCTGATTTAGCTTCTGTATCCGATGTAACACCGTCCGTTGCTGTCAATGAAATATCATAGAACCCTCCTGTGATGAACTCAATCTCGGGATTCTGTGAAGTCGCGTCTGTTCCGCCCACAAACATGTAGTCCACACCCTCCGTTCCCGGAGAAACAGACCATGTCCAGCCCGTGGGTCCATGATACGTGTAGTCCGCAAATGTCACTGTCGTACCCGGACAGATCTCTGTTTGACTTGCCGTGAAGTCCGCCTTACACAAAACATCAGGGTCATTCACACCTGTAGCTGTAATATTCGCAGCACTTACAAGATCCGCTAAGAATGGAACTGTTGCCAAGTTATTCGACATAACATTTGCCTGATCAGTCGAGAACATGTTCTGACAAGAGTTGTAGCTCATATAGTTTTCGATCTGATCATAAACATCGATTCCATATGCGTCGTTCGCAGGAATATCGTTGCACGAATTCCATGTAGAATTACAACTCCAGTTAGCCGCTGATTGCGGAGGTGTATCACAAGACATATCTCCTGAGCTCGCACAGTCCAATGTAGAACAACCCGGATCACCCCATCCTTCGTCAAAAATGTGCGGTAAACCGAAGCAGTGTCCAACCTCATGTGTAAAGGTTCTTCCATCTGTTCCCTGGGCAGTTCCAATAGTTCCAAATGAATCATGACGGATCACTATTCCGTAAGTGTTTGCTGATCCCCAGTAAGGGAACTGAGCATATCCCAATGTGATTCCAGCTCCTCCACTCTCAATGTTGTTTACAACCCAGATGTTGAAATAGCTATCTCTTGGCCAGGCATCACTTCCACCCAAAGATGTGAACTTACAATCATCGTCTGCGCTGTATGTTTGATTTGGAGCATCTACTCTTACAATACCATTTGTGCAGTTTCCATTTGGGTCGATCTTCGCCAGTTTAAACTCCACATCCATCGATGCTGCGTATTGCTTAAATGGTGCAAGCGCAACGTCTCTTGTGTCGGCAGTATCCGCATTCAGTCGGTTATAATCCTGATTTAATACAAACAGTGCGTCGTAGATCTGGGCATCGGATATATTACCAATTCCGTTATCATGCAAAACGTGCACAACTACAGGAATCTGAAGCGTAGCTCTGTTTCCTTTAGAATACTCGCTTCGCGTATTCGCAGCCTGATACAATCCATTGTACAAGATTTCTTTAATGCTCGGATTTTTCTCAATCTCAGCGTCAATTCTTTGATCAGTTCCACACCAGTTATTTTCTTGTGCAAATACACCAAAAGCAAATACCGTTGCTATTGAAAGTAGAAGTGTTTTCATATGTATAAATAAAAAAGCCCCTCTTGCGAGAGGCTTTGGTTTTAAAGCTTTGT
>JBMSGX010000071.1:0-9864 GCA_049416285.1 Crocinitomicaceae bacterium
ATTCATTGAGAAAATCAATCATAAGTAGTAGTTTTTAGCTTTAGTTAGGTGCCCCTCTCCCGAGGGGCTTTTTTATTTTAGAAAAGTGATTAATTTCAACCTATGATTAGGCAAGTTGCAACATCTGATATTGAGCAAATAACTGAGATCTACAATGGTTATATTGGTAATTCACTCATCACTTTTGAAGAGGAATTGATCGATTCATCTGAAATGGAACGACGTATTCAGCGCATGGCAGATAAAGATTTCCCCTTCATTGTTTGGGAAGAAGCAGGAGTCGTAATCGGGTATGCTTATGCAGGAACATTTCGAGAGCGCAATGCTTACAGGTTTACGGTGGAAAGTTCTATTTACCTAGATCCTGATCACTTTGGCAAGGGGATTGGAAAGAAGCTATACAATTCGTTGATCTTACACTGTAAAGAGAAAGGCTATCATTCGATGATCGGTGTAATTACCTTACCCAACAATACCAGTGTTCGATTACACGAAACGCTCGGATTTAAAAAGGTCGGTCACCTGACGGAATCAGGATTTAAGTTT
Organism: Crocinitomicaceae bacterium; assembly: GCA_049416285.1. Lineage (GTDB taxonomy): Bacteria > Bacteroidota > Bacteroidia > Flavobacteriales_D > Crocinitomicaceae > UBA4466. Next base: position 547 of record JBMSGX010000071.1, read on the forward strand.
GGTGAATGGGCCGATGTTGGTTTCTGGGAACTCCTGCTATAGTACATCCAACAATTCAACGTCAAATACCAGCACTGAATTTGGCGGTATACCCGGTGTCCCATTTGGTCCATATCCCAATGCGGATGGGATCAACAACGTTCCCGAACCACCTTCTTTAAAATATGGAATTCCTTCATGCCATCCTTGAATAACATTCGCTAAGTTGAATGTGATACCTTGAGCATCTGACTGATCGAAGACACCACCTGTTGTGAAATACCCTGTATACGCAACGGTAACATCCGAAAAACCTGAACATGGTGCTCCCGTTCCCGGATCGTTAATAACAACATACAATCCTGATTCAGACTTAGTTGCAGTCAGATTGTTTGCTGTAATAAACTGTTGAATGATCTGATCATCTTCTTCCGCTTGTTTTTCAGCTTTACGCTTTGCACATGAAGGCAACAAAAAAATCACTAAAAATAATGGAATAAGGTACTTCATAATTTCTCGTCAATTGACTCCCAAATATAAAAAAAGGTACTCAATTGAGTACCTTTTTCGTATTCTGTTGAAGCTTATCTTATTTCTTCTTGCTCCATTCTTCGATCGATTGCTCGTTCGACTTAATGTAACTGTCGTAGTTCGCTTTCTTTGCTCCTTCAAGAGAAAGTTTAGCTGTTTCGATCGCTCCTTTGTAATCCCCAAGTTCAGCCTGGATCAACGCCTTCTTTCTTAGATACCAGAAAGGCTGATCGTCACGCATAGCCAAAGCTTTGTCCATATACTGCAAAGCAGTTTCCAACTCGATCTTCTTTGATAGGTAGTAGTCCGCTGCTTTATAATAATCTCCCGCTGATGGACCAGCCATAACTGAAGCAATACTTGCTCTTACGCGCTCGTCTGTAGGTACATTAAACTTAACTGATGCTTTTGTTTTGTCCCAAGCAAAAGACAATTCAGCTGCATCCATATCAACGTTATCGATCCCAATTGTAAACGACTCTGCTGCACTGCTAAGTGATGTAACCATAGCCATTGCTTTCACAGCAACTTTCGCGTCATCCCATTTTTCAGGTGTACCCCAGTTTTCAGTATCCGTGTAGAAGTAAACCTCCCACGCTTTACCTTTCATTGGTTTTGTAAAGATCGCATATGTACCTGGTTGCAATGTGTCATTCCCGAATATCATAATGTCATCGGTTGTCAACATAGAATTCTTGTTAGCACCAGTACGCCACATTTGATCAAAAGGAACAAGGTCGCCAAAAATAACACGGTCTCTTTTCAGTGGACGCGAGTACTCAACATCGATCGTATTCATTCCAACAGACTGCGTAATTTTAGCAGCCGGGCTTGGCTGAGGTGTCTGGATCTGTGCAAAAGAAGTTGACGTTGCAACTGCACAAATAGCTATTAATAATTTTTTCATTTCTGTTTGTTTTATTTCATTCGACGTGAATTTACACAATCCAAATAATATACACTTTTACCATGGTAGTTAATTTTATATAGATAGGTCTTTTTGCTTTCATTCTCAATAGATATTCCTTAGTTTTACGGGTGCTGAATCAATTAGAAATGAAAATAAATCATCTCCTTTTACTACTCCTTATTCTTCCAATTACGGTATTTGCCAATGATGGAAGTTCATCGATTTTCGTTAATCTTCAGAAATTACATTCATTGAAGAGAGTTTTGTATGTCGCTGCCCATCCGGATGACGAAAACACCAGGGCTCTTGCCTATTTTTCATTGGGGGAGAAAGCAGAAACGGCTTATTTTTCGCTAACGAGAGGTGATGGAGGTCAAAACCTGATCGGTGATGAATTAAGCGAAGACCTTGGAATACTCAGAACGCAAGAACTTCTTGCCGCTCGTTCATATGACGGTGCTAAGCAGTATTTCTCGAGAGCATTGGACTTTGGATACTCTAAATCAGCAGAAGAATCATTCGAACTTTGGGGGAAGGATGAATTACTCCATGACTTAGTTCAAACGATCAGAACCTTTCAACCAGACGTGATCATTACACGTTTCCCGCCAGATGAAAGAGCGGGACACGGACATCACACCGCTTCTGCTCTCTTAGCGATCGAAGCATTTAATAAAGCAGCAGACCCTGAATTCTTACCTGAACAAGTAAATAAATATGGAGTGTGGCAAACGACATCTATTTACTGGAACACTTCTTACTGGTGGGACAAGGATATACAGAACATGGCAGAGGGTGACCCCAACTATATTATCATGGATATTGGTGGCTATAATGCTCAACTGGGTATGTCCTACAATGAAATCGGAACGTTAGCGAGAAGCCAACACAAATGCCAGGGATTTGGCGCTGTGCTGGAAAGAGGAAGCCGCATTGAGTATTTCAAACATCTGGATGGAAAGAAACTAAAAGGTTTCTTCGATAACAATGAAACTTCATGGTCAAACCTGATCAATCCAAAATTCGCCAGTGAATTTAACGCATTACTGCAAAACTTCAATTTCCAAGACCCTTCCCAAAATGTTTCGAGCCTTCTGGCTGTTTTAAAAGGTTTGGAGGAATTGCCTGCTTCATTTTTCAAAGAGGAAAAGATCAAACGCTGTAAGGAAATCATTATAGATTGTCTTGGTCTTCATGCCGAACTAAATGGAAATGATTATTCATTTGTTGCGAATCAAGATGTTGAATTGAATGTTAACCTCATCAACAGAGCAGATCTTTTTATTCAATTGGAAAAAATCTCCTTGAGTACAGGTGAGTCGTACGATTTTACGGATACCTTGACTTTGAATAAATCAGTAGAAAAGAAAATCATTTCAAATGGAACCGTTAGTCAGGGAATATTCAGTCAATATTGGTTAGAGCATCCTTTCAAAAACCTTTTTGAGGTTTCTGACAGCAGCAATTATTGCAGACCCGAGAACAAACCTGTTGTCCATGCCGTCGTAACGATAAAACTGCAAGATAAAACCTTCGACTTCGAAGTTCCTGCTACATACAAATGGCGAGACCCCTCATATGGAGAAAGAGAACGCCCAATGATTGCCACTCCTCTTCTTGCGGCAAATTTTGAACAGAAGCTAGTTTTACTAAAGCCAGGAGAAAAGAAAACGATCCGTATGAAGATCCATGCCTTTGAGGATAGCCTTTCACAACTAATCGAGATAAAAGCACCTAAAGGCTGGGGAGTTTATCCAAACAGCTTCGAATTGGATATTACAAATAAACACAGCGAGGAATGGTTGACCTTCGAGCTTGAACCGCTTAAAGGAGCTTCTTCCGGTGACTTACAAGTATTTTGCAATGGTGAAAAAGTATATAGCTATACGGAAATCGTATATGATCACATTCCAACGCAAGGAATATTCAAAGAAGCAGCTATTACATGCACTGAACTAGATGTAAAAATCACCCCAGGTAAGATCGCTTACATCAAAGGTGTTGATGATGCTGTTCCCCAAGCTATAGCACAATTAGGGTTTGATGTTGAAACATTTGAAGTGGAAGCGCTTTCTGATCTTGACCTCGGCAAATACCGATCCGTTGTTCTCGGGATTAGAATTTATAACGTTCACCCCGAGATAAAAAACTTTGATTCGAAGCTCTTCGAATATGTTGAGAACGGAGGTAATCTGATCATGCAATACAATACAGCATGGAGATCTCAAGGAACTACATATGGTCCCTACCCATTTGAACTCTCCAGAAAAAGAGTGACGGAAGAGGATGCAGAAGTAACTTTCCTGGCAAAAGAGCATCAGATCATGAATACGCCCAATAAGATTTCAAAGAAAGATTTTGAAGGATGGGTTCAAGAAAGGGGACTTTATTTCGCCGATAATTGGGATGAAAAATATTCACCTCTATTTTCTTGGTCAGATAAAGGAGAAGACCCCGTTCTTGGCGGACTTATTACATGCAAGCATGGGAAGGGACAGTTTGTATACACGGGAATATCATTCTTCCGTGAACTGCCAAACGGTGTAATAGGTGCCTATAGATTATTTGCAAACCTACTAAGCTACCAACCATGACAGACGGTAAGGATACAACGAAATGGAAGCAATGGTACTGGGGGTTGATCATCTTTTTGGTTGCTCAGATCGCTTTATACTTATGGATCACTAACATCTACGCTTCATGAGTTGGATCGACTGGACTGTGCTAATGAGCACATTGATAATTATTGTTGCCTACGGAAGCTGGAAAACCAGAAAGCAAACCGGAATTGATAGTTACCTAAAAGGAAATTCTGAAAACTGGGCAACAATCGGTTTGTCGATCATGGCAACACAAGCCAGTGCGATTACCTTTCTTTCTACACCCGGGCAGGCATACGAGAGCGGGATGGGATTTGTGCAGTTTTATTTCGGACTTCCGATCGCGATGATCCTCATTTCGATATTCATTCTACCGATCTACTACAAACTCAACGTTTTTACGGCCTATCAATACCTCGAGCAACGATTTGATACAAAAGTTAGATCATTCACTGCTTTCCTTTTCTTGGTCTCTAGAGGACTTGCCGCAGGAATTACCATTTATGCACCTTCCATTATACTATCCACGATATTGGGTTGGAACTTACAGCTCACTTGCCTGGTAATTGGGGGACTTGTGATCATATACACCGTTTCTGGGGGAAGTCGAGCAGTATCTCTCACACAGAAATGGCAAATGGGTGTTATCATGGGAGGAATGTTCATGGCTTTTTATTACGTGTTACAGAGCTTTCCTGAAACAATCGGTTTTTCGGAAGGAGTTGATATTGCCGGAGCACTTGGTAAAATGGAGATCATTGATCTCTCACCGGACATTACCAATAGATACACCCTACTTTCAGGGTTGACAGGAGGAGTTTTTCTCTTTCTTTCTTACTTCGGAACAGACCAGTCTCAAGTTCAGCGTTATCTCGGTGGTAAATCCTTGAAGGAATCTCGTCTTGGATTAATGTTCAACGGATTATTGAAGATTCCAATGCAGTTCTTCATTTTGCTCATTGGTGTCATGGTATTCGTTTCGTTTCAATTCAATCAGCCACCGATCGTCTTCAACCCGCAGAAGATAGAAATGACGCCAATTCAAGAGGCGGAACTAACAGCTATAGAATCCTCCTACGATGACATTTTTAATGAAAAGCGAGAACTGCTCTTAACTGAATCAGCTGATCCAGCAATGGTCAAACAACTACAAGTATCTCAAGATTCATTGCGTGTGGCATATAAGGAGAAGCTGCACTCAATTGATCCGGATTTCGAAGAAAAAGACAGTGATTACATCTTTCTGACCTTCATTTTGAACTACCTACCACATGGATTGATTGGACTCTTACTTGCGGTGATATTCTCTGCAGCAATGTCATCAACTGCCGGAGAATTAAATGCACTCGCAGCTACGACAACAATAGATTATTACAAGAAATTCTGGTCAAAAGAAGACGATGACAAAAAGGACCTACGCGTAAGTAAAATGCTGACCGTGGCTTGGGGAGTATTGGCGATCATTATCGCATTAACTGCTGGGTTATTTGAAAACCTTATTCAGCTCGTTAACATCCTTGGATCATTGTTCTACGGGACTATTCTCGGGGTATTCCTTCTGGCTTTCTTCTTTAAACGTGTGGGTGCAAAAGCAGCATTAATTTCAGGAATTATTGGACAGATCGCAGTGCTCACTATTCACTTCATGAAGGTTTATGGAGTAATTGAGTTGAGTTACTTGATGTACAACCTTATAGGATGTGGTGTAGTTGTGTTCATTGGATTGATAATTCCCAGTAGGAATTAGAGATATCACAAGTTAAATATGGATAACTCGAAAAGTGAGTCTTAATCAATCGAGTGACTATTTGTATTTTGTAACAAATTTAATCAAGCCTATGTCTACTTGTACTATCAATCCTCCTAATACGTACAGCATGGCTCCTTATAACGGAGTTTGGAGCAAAGAACTTGCCGCACACTTATTAAGAAGAACAACACTAGGACCTAATCAGACACAAATTGACAACGTTTTCGCAGATGGTGTTGATCTTTCAGTAGATAATATTTTGCAGACGAATATTTCTCCAGATGAGCCCATTACATGGCATCCAGATGAAACTGTAGCATTACAAGGTGAAACATGGGTTGATAAATTTATGACTCCTGACCCTCTTTTAGAAGATCAAACCAATGGTGCTAGAGCGAGATCTCTTTACTCATGGACTGTTGGCAGAATGAATAAGGAACAATTATCTACGGCAAATATCACCGAGAAAATGGTCTTCTTTTGGCAAAATCATTTTGGTGTAGAGCAAGTTCAGGATGACCGAATTAATTATGACTATTTCAGAACACTGGAGGCTAATGCAATAGGGAACTTCAAAACAATCGTAGAAAACATCACCATTAATGGTGCAATGATGCAATTCCTTGATACTGCATCTAACACAAAATGGAACCCTAATGAAAATTACGCCCGCGAATTATTAGAGCTTTACTCTATTGGAAAAGGGATTCAAACTGGACCCGGGGACTATTCGAATTTTACTGAAGATGACATTCTCTCAGGCGCGCGGATTTTAACAGGATGGAAAGTGCGAGAATCGATGAGTAGCACTGCAAACCCTTATGTTGAATACGACGCAAATCATCATGACACAGATCCGAAGCAACTGTCATATCATTTCAACTATATGACACTTTATAATGATGATGCAAACGAGTATAAAAATTTCATTGCCGCAATTTTTCAAAAAGAAGAAACGGCCTATCATATTTGCCGAAAGCTTTACAGGTATTTTGTGAGTACGGAGATTACTCAGCAGATCGAGAATACCGTTATCGATACTATGGCTCAAACACTTATTTCTAATAATTACGAAATAAGACCTGTACTTGCAGAGCTATTCAAAAGTGAGCATTTTTATGACTCTACCATTATTGGTTCCCATTTGAAATCTCCCTACGAGTTTATTTTTAGCATTTTGAATCCCACACTTTCTTTTCCACAACACAATGACGAAGGGAATAACGTTATTTGGAACAGGCTTTACAGTGCTGCGAGAAGTATGGATCAAAATTGGTATGGGCCACCAAGTGTTGCTGGTTGGCCCGCATACTACGTCAAGCCAGGATACATGCAGTTGTGGCTGAACTCTGCTACAATCGACAGAAGATTCTGGTTAGTTAATTTGCTAACTGAACACAGTACTGGGATTAGTGATGATATAACTGGAACTGTTTACAGCTTCAAAATTGATGCGCTTGCTTTTGTTGATCAGTTGCAAACACCTAGTGATGGGGTTGCCGTGATTGAACAAATGTGTGACCTGTTTTTCTCAAGGCCACTGCTGCAAACAAAAAAAGATCGATTATTGAATATCCTTGCGAATTTCTTGCCCGCATTTGAGTGGACACTTCAATACAATCAGTATCTCACCAATACACATGACCCAATTCTTCGAGAACCGGTAAAACAGCGTGTTGAGGCTGTTTTATCTGAAATATTCAAATTACCTGAATTCCAAAGCTGTTAAACCATGGATAGAAGAAAATTTATACGAAATATAGCACTGGCCTCAGCGTCTGCTCCATTCATGATTAACAGACTGCAAGCTCAGGCTTTACCTTCAGGATTATTTAATATCCCTGAACAGTTTGAAGACAGAATACTTGTTATCATAAGTCTGAACGGAGGAAATGATGGTCTTAATACTATTATTCCTATCGATCAATATGATAACCTCGTTATTCAAAGACCACACGTGTTGATTCCCGAAAACGAGATTATCACAGGAACTTCTACCATTGGATTCCATCCCGCCATGGAGGGAATCTCAAATTTATTCGCTGACGGCAAAGTTTCGATTGTTCAAAGTGTAGGATATCCAGAACAAAACAGATCTCATTTCAGATCTATGGATATCTGGACATCCGGCACAAAAGAAGTAACGGAAAGCAGAGGTTGGCTCGGACGTTTTTTTGAACAAGATCATCCATTATACCCGGAAGGATATCCAAACTCAGGGTTTTCTGATCCTTTTGCGATAAGCCTGGGAGGATCATTATCAACAACATGTCAGGGAAATCAAGGTAATTTTTCTACTCTCGTAAACGACCCTTCCAAAGATTATAATTTGCCTGAAGAGGAGGTCATTAACGATGGAACACTGTACGGTTGCAATATAGATTTTGTATCAACATTGATTGAACAGACCAATTTATATGGTCAAAGAATAAATGTTGCCTACGATGCCGGAAACTCACTTTCGACAAAGTATTACATTGGAGAGAACCCTCAAAATGACTTTAAAAGTAAGCTCGCCGAGCAAATGAAATATGTTGCCCAAATGATAGCGGGTGGAATGGAAACAAAAGTTTACATTCTAAATCTAAATGGATTTGATACTCATGGTGAACAAGTGGAAGAAGATGACACAACAATCGGAGAACACGCTGACCTTCTTAGAGAGCTCTCAGATGCAGTTGAAGCTTTCCAAGACGATTTGGAGATCATGTCATTAAACAGACGTGTTGTTGGGATGACTTTCTCAGAATTTGGAAGACAAATAGCTTCAAATGGAAGTTTTGGTACAGATCATGGTGATGCTGCTCCACTTCTATTGTTTGGAGATTGTATTTCTACTCCTGTTGTTGGTGTAAACCCTCTAATTCCGGACCAAATTCAGAGTCAGCGAGCAGTTGATCTACAATTTGATTTCAGAGATGTCTATGCGAGTATTTTGAAGGACTGGTTCCAGGTTCCAGAAAATAGAATTTCTCAAATATTCCCTGATCATAACATTACATATTTAAGTCTGTTTGAGGGTTGTTACAATGGCCTTACTGATGAAGATGCCCCTATTATTTTATGGCCGAATCCATCAAGTTCTGTATCCTATGTTGATTTCTATTCCCCAGGAGGTAATACTCAAGTAAATCTTGTGGATACAAGAGGTAGGCTAATTAGAAACTATCTGGACAAAGAGATCTGGGAAGGTCGTCATAAACTAGAATTAAACTTGGAAAATATAAGTACAGGATATTACCTAGTGCATATTGTTAATGATACTCAGACCCAGTCTGTCTCATTATCTATTCGATAGTTTGGATTTTTCTAGAGCCTTCAGATGATCTTCAGATAATCCGTTGAATTCAAAGACACAGACTCCTTTAGCTCCACCGGATCTTGCTTTTTGGATAGCGGTCTGAAGTTCTTCCGGTGTCAATGAAGGTAAGTATAAGCCAGTGTAAAGCGGAAACCTTCCATCGACCTCATTCACTCCTTGTTTCGTGCTAAACTCTATCCAATTTAGATTCTCTTCGTAAAAATTGTGGGAGATCATTGGTAGAACC
>JBMSGX010000072.1:0-9842 GCA_049416285.1 Crocinitomicaceae bacterium
ATGTAAAATTAAGAATTTATGGTAGAGTAGGTTATCTTAGTAACCCATTAAACGAGCACAATGCGGATAACGATCAAAGCACCATTAACAATCATCTTTTCTGTACTTGCCATTGTGTTTTATTTTACCCTGCAAAGTACCGGTCCAGTGCCGCGTGTATTCGTTTTACACGGAGATCTTCAATTCGAAAATCCACTTTGGTATGTGAGCTTAGTAGGTTATACAATGGGGCACGTAAGCATCAACCATCTTGTTGGGAATATTTCACTTTTCCTTCTTCTTGGCCACATAATTGAAAAAAGATATGGAACAAGGCGCATGTTCTACATGCTTACTTCAACAGGAGCAGTTACGGCTTTGATCCACATTGCACTGTTCGATCATAAATTGATCGGTGCATCAGGGTTAGTGTTCATGATGATCGTATTGAGTTCCCTGATTGATATTAGAGAAAAGGAGGTGCCTATCAGCTTTATATTGATCGTATTGCTGTTCATAGGAAAGGAAGTGGTTGAAAGCTTCGAGTCCGATGCAGTATCGCAGTTCGCACATATCTTTGGAGGTGTTATGGGTGCCTTTTTCGGTTACCGCTATAAGCGTGAAGGGATCTATCGCTAGTTTCCTCTTCTTTCGATCGCCTTTTGAATCAAGAAGAACGTTTTGTCGATCGTTTCATACTGACCATTTGGAGTAGGAGCAAGCGCCGGACTGGCAACGATGTGTCCTGTTGGATCGATCAATACATAATGTGGAAATGTGGTTACTTGATAGTTCTTCCAGATAGAATTACTTTCCTTGAGTCCATAAGTTCCCCATTCCGCGTCATTCAGCTCTTCTAAATAGATTTCTTCCATTTCATCTGATCCTTTGTAAACCGAGATGAATTCAACATTTTGATTGTACTTCTTGTACAGATCTTTTAATAAGATCAAGTCTTTTCTATTCTGTGCGCTTTGAGGGTCAATGAAATGAATGTATACATATTTTCCTCGATAGCTTGAAAGTGTTTGAACACCACTTGAATCTTTCACAACAAAGTCAGGAGCTTTGATACCAGGTACAAGTTCTGTAAGCCTTGCCTTGAGGTTCTTAGCGATCGTGCGGTTCCTGGCATCTAGACCATGACTCGCAACGCTGTCCATAACAGTCAGTATGTTGGTCTGTGGATAGTCTCCCGAATAGTACACCTCAGAAAGCATTTTCAGCATGATCATTTCTCTGATCTTGAAGTTCTTTAAGGTGTACTCATAACCAAGCGCATGCATTATCATAGTCGGACTTTCATTCAATATCCCCTGATATGTTTCCTCATTGATCTTGTCGTGAAGGCGTGGAAGCAAGTTTTGATAGAATCCTTTGATATAGTCCATATAAACATCATTATCGTAAGAGATAGGATGTCCTTTTATGTAAAAATCATATTTCTCATACCTATTACGTTCTGCAGCATGCTGAACATTATCTAACCCAGCCACTGTAAACTTGATATAGGTCTTTAAATACGCGCTTGTATCGTTTTCATAATACTTTTGAACGGCTGCTTTGAATTTGTCCAGATTCGAGGCGTAATCGGCATTTGTAGAGTCTACATTCTTTCTGTAAAAGTTGTCCCCAACAAAATAATCTACCCAACGCTGAAAGCCAAGGATCTTATAATTGATGTCGGTGGAATCCAATCCAAAAAACGTGAGCTCTACTTCATTCCCGTTTCTGCGATTTGGTGCATAGGGATCTTTCTCAGGCATGAAAACCTTATAAGTTCCGTTGGGTTGAGCATAGAGGAAAGTTTTGTTGTTCTTGCTTCGCAGAACGATCTTCTTTGTTCCATCCAGTTTAACTGTCATATGGAACATGCTGTCACTCTCAACAGTTGCTCTTGCAATCGGTTTTTCATAGTAACTCAAATAATCTTCGATCTCATAAGCCACAACGGCTTTTCCGATATATCCGGGAGCATATCCTTGGATCTTAATACTTTGTGCGATGCTCGTAATTGAGAACAGGCAAAGTAATATGAAAAGAAGATTTCTGTACATCGTTTTTGTTTAGCTGTTGTTCTGGTACTGCAGAATTCGTACCAACTATTAAACGAGTAAATCAGGGTTGGTTACAAATGCATCGATCGGACCTTCATTCAGGTAGATTTCTCTAATTATTGAGGAGTTAATTGCACTGTATTTTTGCTCTGTTAAAAAGAAGACAGTTTCAATTCCTGAAATTTCTTTGTTCATGTGTGCGATCGACTTTTCGTACTGAAAGTCTTTAGAGTCTCTTAATCCACGGATAATAAAGTTCGCATCGATGTCCTTGCAGAAGTTCACAGTTAATTTCTGAAATTGTTGAACACTTACTTTCGATTCATCCTTAAAGAGGGAACGAATATGCTCCATGCGCTTTTCAAGATCGAATAGATATGTTTTCTTACTATTCACACCGACACCAATGATGACTTCGTCGAAAAGTTCAAGACTCTTTCTGACAACCACCTCGTGGCCTTTTGTAAACGGATCAAATGATCCTGGAAATACACCTCTTTTCATCACTCTTCAGACTTTATTTTGAAAAAACTAAAACAAACGTTTCCATATTTACGCAAAATATCGAAATGGGTTTTGCTTGAAAGGTCTGTTTCTTTCCCATGTTCTATGATCAAGATACCATTTTCATTTAAGAGCTTGCGTTCAAAGACTATATCTACCACCTTATCATGGTGTTCGTATACGTATGGTGGGTCTGCAAAAATGATGTCGAAGGTGGTCGAGCATCTCTCCAGATATTTTATAATATCGGATTTAACAATGATGATCTCTTTTTCACAACCCAACTCTCTCACGACCTTTCCAAGGTGCCTAATGCAGTTGAAGTTTTGATCCACAGCTGTTACGGTTCCTGCATCTCTACTGAGAAATTCAACTGAAATGTTTCCGGTACCCGAGCAAAGGTCCAGAATATTGAGATCTTCCAGATACATCTGGTTTTCAAGTATGTTGAATAACCCCTCCTTGGCAAAGTCAGTAGTTGGACGTGAAGGAAAGTTCTTAGGGATCTTGTATCTCCTTGTTTTGTACTTACCTCTGATTATACGCAAAGCAATTGTGATTTTGCGATGAAGCTGTCTGAATGCTGCACATCATATTTGTTCAGGTCTCCAACTTTTGAAACGTGTGACATGAATTCATTTAAAATATTCTGTTGTGCACCTGAACCCTGTATCATCATGATCTCGCCTTTCTCATCAACTAACTCCTTTTGTTGCAAAACGAAAAGAAGGTGATAGAGTAGGTCTTCATGCGATTGATAATCGAAGGCACTGTAATATTGAATTTCATTATGCTTGATGATCGACAGTTGAAAATGATCAGCATGCAAGAGGGCATAAACTTTTAATTTAAACCCTTGTTGAAGTGCCTGGCGAATCAAATGCGTTCCTTCATGTTGTATAACGATCCTTGGATACTTGATCACAAAGAATGATTTGATCCAAGTAGGTATGTGATAAAGGTTTATTACGCTATGTTCTGAAATTCTATTATAGTCTATTTCAGCATCATCTGTATCTTTTCCAAAGCACAGTTTGAATAGATCTTTCGGACCTGATTCATCAAAAATATTATTTGGAACGATAGTGGAACGAGATGTAGCGTAACTAAGCGTTATCTCATCAAAATCTTCAGAAAGAGAGCTGTTCTCTTTGATGAAGATGTCAAGCTGTTCTTTGTTATCTCTCTCTTTACTGGAGTTTAAAGAAGTTTGGAATGTGTTATATACATTTCCATGTCTCAATAAAGAGAAGAGTACATGTTGTCCCGAGAAATCAATTGCAAGATGTGAGGCCATTGGATTTATTTCTCCCAAGAACCGGCAAGACTGTTGGTAAGAAGGTTACCGAAGTACATTTCTTCTTTGTTATCGTCTTTACCTTCGATCTCAGAGAATGGGATATAACCTGAAACCTTCATTGTTGGGATCATTGCGTCTCCAAATTTCACTGAATCCATCGTTTCAAGTTGCCACATTTGTTTAGCGTTAGTGTAAGGGATGAATTTCAATGAGTCAACTGAGAATTTAGGGAATCCGCTCATTTCGCGCGTTTCACCGTATGCTCTGTTTTCAGTAAATCTTGTTTCTAGAAGGCTTACATTTTGAGTATCTCTTTCGAATCCACGAAGATCTGCCGCCGGTGTAGGACTCTTAGCTAAGAAGTATGCATCCTTCTCTGTCATGTTATAGTCAATTGCCTGACCTCTTTGGTACAATCCGAATTGAACTAGATAATCTCTTTCCTCCGGTGTTACCGTACGTGCTGGAACTGTTCCAGTAGATTTCACATAGATAACAGTACCGTTTTCTAGGAATGATTCTAGTTCATCCCAGCTACCGGCGTACTTTCCGTTTTGTTCTTTGTAGATCTTCTGTACTTCTCTAACATCCATTAAATTTTGGATTGCAAGACTTTTACAGTAGTTATAGTTTTCATCGTGAATCTGCGTGTCATTACAACTCTTGAATGAGAAGAAAAGCGTTACCAGTGCAGCTACTCCTGTAATCCCTCCGATTCCGAAAGAAATTCCACCTTTTAATTTACCTGAACTGTAAAGAAAGCTCAAAACTCCTGCAAGCAACATCATAACACTCGCTAGCATAAACATAGCACCTTGTCCATTTTTAACACCTATGATTAACATGAACAAGCCTAGAACTATAAGAACAGCCGGAATAGCGAATTTATTTACAAGTACTGAAATGTTACTCTTCATATCAAGTTTATTTGTTTTAACCGAAACAAAACTACAATTTTTTCAATTTTACGGGCTGCCACACAATACTTTTTTTTGACCATTCAATCAACGATTAAACCTTGAAAACTTCTAACTTTCGATTTTCATGTCCTCAATAACGTTACAACAACTGATCAGAGATCAATTTGGTTTTGTTCCAACAGCAGAGCAACAATCTCTTATTCAGGGACTTGAAGAGTTTACTTTGAAGCAGGGAGGACATAATGTATTGCTCATCAATGGTTATGCAGGAACGGGTAAGACTTCTTTATTAGCTGCTTACCTAAAAACGATGAAAGATATTCGTCAAAAAACGAAGATCATGGCACCAACCGGACGTGCGGCAAAAGTGATCTCAGTAAAAGCAGGGCAGGATGCATTTACGATCCATAAACTGATCTATCGAAGGAAATCTAAAGCTGACTTAGGTTCTCCTATTTCCTTGAATGTTAACCTACATAAGAATACGGTTTTTGTTGTAGATGAAGCCTCTATGATCGGTGATTACACAATGACTAAGGATGGAAATGTCGGTGCAAGGAATTTGCTGGAAGATCTTTTTGAGTTTGTTTTTTCCGGCGCGGGCTGTAAACTTATCTTGTTAGGAGATGTTGGGCAGCTGCCACCTGTGGGAAGTGATCATTCTCCAGCCTTAAATAAGGACTATCTGGATTCACATTTTCCTTCGCTTCATCTTTCGTTTTTTTCGCTGACGGAGGTTGTGCGTCAATCTAAAGAAAGTGGAATCCTTGCTAATGCTACGATGTTGCGTTCCATAACTTCAATGGCGGACCTCAAAATTGAACCTACTGAAGATCTTATTCGATTGAATGGATCCGAATTACAGGAAGAATTGGAAGATGCCTATCATCAGGTAGGAAGTGATGAAACGATCATTATCACGCGCTCTAACAAAAGAGCTAACCTTTACAATCAACAGATTCGTGGGAGAATACTTTGGTTTGAAGAAGAGTTGTGCAGCGGCGACATATTGATGGTAGTTAAAAACAACTATTTCTGGATGGGGGATGAATCTAAAATGGGATTCATTGCAAATGGAGAATTACTTACCGTGAAGCGTATCATGAAATACGAAGAACTTTACGGTTTCCGATTTGCACGTATTCTTGGGGTTTTTGTTGATTATCCGGATCTGGGAGAACAAGAATTGTTGCTCTTAATGGAATCGTTGGAGGTAGAGGGACCTTCAATTTCAAGAGCCAGATTGAAGGACCTCTTCTTTGAAGTTGAAAAAGATTACATGCATGAACGGAACAAAAAGAAGCGGTATGAAAAGATCCTTTCGAATCCGTATTTCAATGCATTACAAGTGAAATATGCGTATGCAGTTACGTGTCATAAGTCTCAAGGAGGACAATGGAGTAGAGTGTTTATTGATCAAGGTTTTGTTCCTGAGGATCAGAGAGGTCCCGATTATTTCCGATGGTTGTACACCGCTATTACGCGTGCGGCGGACCGTGTTTATCTCGTAAATTTTGAAGAAGCCTTCTTTAGTTGAGATCGGCAAGTTTAAACGATGTCTTTCCAACAGATATTCTCGTTTTATCCATCTTCTTATTAAATCGGTCGATCACAATTCTTGCATCTTCTCGTGATAAGTAATTACCGGCAAGCACATTTACCTCTTTTTTAAATTGTCGAAGGATAGCAGCAGTCCGATAGGCGCTCAAGACATCATTTTTCGTCAATTTGTATTTGGTCATCATTGTCTGAATATCGCTATCATTAACGGCTAAGTTGGATTTGACCGGATCTGTGTACGAATTAACTTCCATCACAATACCTCTGTCAATATGAATGAACAGTTCTGATCTTCTCAATCGAACATAGGTCGAGTCTGTTTTCTTGTGGCCGGGTGTTCCCGGATAGCGATCGAGCGTTTTGGCATTATAGTCCTTAACTGTTCTAGATCCATTCCAGTTTCCAATTCCCTGTCCGCGCGCGATGATGTTAAAATCGATCTTCTTGTCTGATAAGCCCTCAAAAAAGACCATCATGGCAACACTGTCTTCTTTGTTCAGCAGTGTTCCAGGCAGCTCGTAACTGTCAGAAGTAAACACGTCATTTAGTTCTACGCGAACACGCGCATCATAATTTGGAGTTGCATCCATCATGCTAATGTGAAGCATTACCTCATCCGCTTTATCAGAAAGCGCAGATCCTGGAACCGCCAATAATCGAACTTCAAATGATTCTTTTTCCTTAGACGGAGGGAATTTAAATTCTTGTGTAAGTATATCGAATGTAGATGAGTCCTCAAAAATGTACATCCCTTCCTTTTCTTCGTATTCGGCCCATCTTCTTCCCATTGCATCTTTATAGATGTCCAATCGTCTTTGATAGGTAGCCATTAAATCTATGGCTGCTTGCTTTTCTTCTTCCAGTTCAGCAATCTTTTTACGGTAGGCTTCGAATAAACCGTACAGATGTACGATCTCGTTTTGTAGTTTCTTACGCTTACTCTTATTGGAACTTGTAGTTGGTGTTCCGTCGAAAGAGGCTGCGTTGTTTTTGATAGCCTTTCGTTTTGACTTCTTAACTTTTCTTGAAGGGTTAGTTGATGTAGAAATAGGAGAGAAGCCTAAGTCAGAATATTCTTTCTCTCTTTTTTCGATCTTCAACTCTACAGCATCTTTTTTCTTTTCATTGTAAGCGATCCAGTGATCGTATCCGCGTTTACCATAGATGGCATCATCCAGCTTGGCAATCTTACCAAATTCTAATTCATTGATGATCGATTGAAAAGTCCTTCCTTCAGCGAATGAAGAATCAGGAGATAGAAAGCGCGTGTCACCTGATCCGAATAGGTGGTAGGAAAGGCCATTCTTCTCAATCACTACGGTTGTTTGCTTCTTGTCATTGTATCCCCAAACATCCATGTGAATGTTTGTGTAGCGGTTGTTTCCAACTGTTTGAAAATCGTTCGCAGCGAACATTACCGGCTTGATCTTTTCTACGTCCTTCTTACCGCTTAATTCACGACCGATCTTCACCTGATAAGGGAATAGACCTACCGCTTTAGGTAATCCTTTGTTCCAGCGTCCCTTCTCATCTTTTTCGCGTTCTTCCAATAATCCTGCAGTATTGCTGCCATCACCAGCAGCGACCAAGATGTTGTCGAATGTCTCGGCTGTTCCGCCAAGAGCTCTGTAGATATCGAGTGTTCTAGCCTCAACATATTCATTGATAGCATTGTTGATAGCACGAATTGTAGTCAGCTGCTCCTCTAATGATAAGAAGCGCATAGATTCAATGATCGCGTATTTGTCGTTGAATGAAAGGCTAGGGTTAAGTACCTTATCCAGTTTTGGATGAGGCGCCAACTTTTCATTCTTCATCTTTTGAGCATTTTGAGGCAACTTCGCTATCAGAATAGACTCAAAATTATTGTACTCATTTTCGTATTGTTTAAGATCTTTAGAGGAACTGCGCTTTGCGAGCAAAACCTTATTCAATTCCCAGATCGCCATTTTATTCGCAGCTTCTGCGATTAGGCCTTTATCGGATTTAGCAATCTCTTCACGTCTTATAATTAGAACCTCTGGTTTATTAATGATCACCAATTCGATAGAGTCGTAATTGAGCTTTCCATTGTTCAATTTGATCTCAGGCCCCTGGTAATCAAAGTATCTTCCGATGTTATTATTGAGAATGGGACTCTTCTTGACAATGTGAAAGAGGTAGGCGCGCTCTTCTGGGTTAAGTCCTTCATACAGCTGAGCATTTACTTGAAAAGCAAGAAGAATGAATAAAAAAACGGCGTAAAGATGTTTCATAAAAGGGCCTTACAATGGTATAACCTTACATTAATTCAAAGGTAACAAGTTGTGACAAAAAAAGAAGCCTTCCACAAAAGCAGAAGGCTCTTCCATAAGTAGCGTAGCAATGTTATTTAATTACCACGTTCTTCGTTGTAGTTCCATTTTCGTTTGAAATTTTCAGGAAGTAGTGTCCTCCTTTAATCTCATTCAATTCAATAACTCCGTCGATTGCCAGTTTTCCTGTTGCTACAGTTCGTCCTGCTGCATCGATTAAAATGAATGTGGTATTTGCGCTCTCAGTTCCTTGAACGGTGATTTTATCTGTTGCAGGATTCGGAGATACAATTACGTTGCTTAAGATCTCATTCTCAGTAATCCCAACCCATGTCGTAGGCTGAACTGATGACAATACAATGTTATTCTCGATCAAAGAAGCTCCTCCTGGAGTTTGAACCGCAAGACTTGAGTGAATGAAAATTGGAAGATTCGATGTAGCGTAATCGTAATACTCAAACTGTGTTCTTACCAACTGCGCAGGTCCGAGTAGTGGAAGCGTAGTATAAGAAGTGTCAACCAATTTGTAGCGAAGAACGTTTGCTACGGTCGTAGATTGAGGGAGAAGTAAAGTACCTGAACCGTCAACTGTAGCAACCGAATTTCCAGTTAATGTTTCATGAATTGGAATTGTGTTGTACACCCAATCAAA
This sequence comes from Crocinitomicaceae bacterium, assembly GCA_049416285.1. Taxonomy (GTDB): domain Bacteria; phylum Bacteroidota; class Bacteroidia; order Flavobacteriales_D; family Crocinitomicaceae; genus UBA4466. Next base: position 9,267 of record JBMSGX010000072.1, read on the forward strand.
ATATCCGTCAAAATTGTCTGAGACAGCATTTGTAACGGCAAAAGGATAAGTAGCAACTGTTTCAAGATCATTGCTGAACATTGCGTAAACAGGATCAGAAAATGATGGCTCCATATAAAGGAATCCTTGTGAAACTCTTTCTGTTGCAGTAGAGCTGTAATAAGATGTTAATGCACCTCCAACGTTTATTGCGTATGTAGCACCGGGAAAACTGTCCGTTTCAGCAGTCAAAGTTGCGTCAAGAACGTCAACATTTTTTGTTGTATTGAAGACGCCGTCAATAGTTGAGTAGTCCCAAGTTACCCCAACTCCAGTTGTTCCTTCATAGTTAACGGCGTTCGAGTCACATAGGTACATGGAAGCAGATGTTCCAATAGCAGGTTCATTAGCTTGAGTCATCTGACCGAAAGCAGCACCTGATAGTAACGTAGCAAATAGTAGTAATTTTTTCATTTCAGAATTGTTTGCTCAAAATTAGTAAAAAAAACATGGGATTCGATTCCGTCAAAAGAGAGTAAATCCTAATAACCCATTATCTTTGTCCCCACTTAGAACGCAAGCGCTTTGATCAAGGTT